>DRKF01000229.1 GCA_011051915.1 Acidimicrobiales bacterium
GGTCACAGCCGAACGGGCCGGTGTCCACAGCGTCATGCTGAGCGACCATGTGTGCATGGGTCCCGAGGCGGGGGCAGGGGGCAGACCCGCCAATCCCCGCGAGTACGCCGCTCCGGGAAATCAGGACCCCGCTGCCGACTGGCCCAGTCCCATCGTGATGGCCTCGGCCGTCGCCGGCGCCACCTCGCGGATCCGAATCGCCCTGGCCGCCCTGATCACCCCCCTTCGGAATCCGGTGGTCCTGGCCAAGGACCTGGCCACCCTCGACCGCCTCAGCGGGGGCCGGCTGGTGGTGCAGCCCACCGTGTCGTGGTCCCGCCAGGAGTACGAGGCGGTGGGTGTGCCGTTCTCCCGGCGCGGGGCTCTGCTCGACGACGGTCTGGAGGCCATGAAGGCGCTGTGGACCGGGAGTCCCGCCGGTCACCGGGGGCCGTTCTTCTCCTTCGAGAACGTGTTCAGCGAACCCTCGCCCCTCGATCCGGCCGGTCCGGCCCTGTGGTTCGGGGGTCAGGCGGCACACCCGGCCCTGTTGCGCCGCCTCGTCCGGCACGGCTCGGGGTTCCACCCCTTCGGACCTCCCACGTCCGACGACCTGGCCCGGATCCGTTCGGCCCTGGTGGAGGCCGGGCGCGATCCCGACGATCTCGAGATGATCGGCGGCACCCGCGCCACCTTCGCCGGATCCGATGATGTCGCCGATCTCGCCGACGCCATGTCGGACTTCGAACGTCAGATCGAGGCCGGCTTCACCACGTTCTGCATGAAGCCCGCTCAACACACCGACCGCCTCGACGAGGTGGGTGGTCTGTGCCGGGCCATGGTCGCCCACCTGGACCGGATCGGTTGATGGGTGCTCTGGCGGCGACCGGCGGCGGGCCGGCATGGCTTCGGACGAGTGGCCACACGGGCAACGGGCTCAGGAGCTCCCCGGGGACGGACCCACGTACCGTCCCTGGGGTCGGAAGCGCAGGGGCTGGCTGTCGTACTCCTCCACCGCGTGGGCCAGCCAGCCGGCCATGCGGGCCACGGCGAACACGGTCTCCCCGGCGTCGGGGCCCATGCCCGCCGCCCAGGTCAGGGAACCCAGGGCCAGATCCACGTTGGGGGGTCCGGCGTCCGCCCCGTCGACCAGATCGACCACCGCGGTGACCGTGGCCAGACGGTCCGGGTCCAGCCCGGAATCCATGAGCCGGGAGTGGAGCAGGTCGAAACGCGGGTCGCCCGAACGGTGAATGACGTGACCCACGCCCGGCAGACGGGAGAACTCCGCCAGGGAATCCCGCACGGCCCTGGGGGGACCCTCGGTGTGGGCCGTGGCAAGCATCCGGTGGACCAATCGTGACGCGCCACCGTGCAGTGACCCCGAGACCACACCGAGGGCGGCGGTCACCACCGCCGATGGAGCCGCCCGGGTGGAGGCGGCCAGGCGGGCGGCCAGGGTCGAGGTGGCCAACCCGTGGTCGGCCAGCAGCACCATCGCCGTGTCCAGCAGCGGCCACTCGTCAGGGACCTCGGTGGTGAGCCGCGCCCACAACGAGCGGGCCACCGGTGATGCGGCCGGGGCAGGCCTGTCCCCCGCGGTGGACAGCGACTCGACTGCCGCCAGAATCAGGAGTCGACCCGTCGCCGCCACCCCCGACCCGGTCAGGTTGGCGGAGAACGGATCCGCTGCCCCGGCCGCCACCACCGCCGACATCACCCGGGTGACTCCCCCGACCTCGGCGGGCAGGGCCCTCGCCACGCGACGGACGATCGTGCGGGTGGATCGGGGAATGTCCCATTGCGGGGACCCGTCCGGCGGCACCTGCCACAGGAGGGCGGCGACCTCCTCGAACCCGGCTCCGTTCTCGAGAATCGTGGGCAGAGGTGTGCCCCGGTACCCGACCCGCCCATCGGCCACCTCGGTGACGGCGGTGGCTATGGGCACGTCGAGGTGTCCGGGACGGCGGCGGGTCCGGCGGCGGCGCAGACGATCGACCTCGGCGGGATCGAAGGTGGATGTCTTGCCGTCGAGGGCCCGCTCGGAACCCAGCAGTCCCCGGCTCACGTAGGCGTAGACCGTTTCCCGTTTCACCCCCAGGCGCTGGGCGGCCTGAATCGCCGTGATCCTCCCGTTCATCGGTACGTCCCCACTCCCGGGCGATCGTCCCCCGAGATCCGGTCCCGGGCTCTCATCGCCGGGCTCTCGTCGCCGGGCTCTCATCGCCGGGGCAGTCGACCCTTAGGTTGATCGGTCAATGTTGATTTCATCAATGTTGTCAATGAATCGGCTCAGGGGCAACCTGACCCGGAGGGCTCCCCACGGGAGCAACCGGCGACGAGGGAGGACACCGATGCTCGAGGCACCACCGGGACTGAAGGGGTTGGCCGTGGCCGACACCCGACTGGGTGCCGTACGGGGTGAGGAGGGGTACTTCCACTACCGCGGCCACGACGCCGCCCGGCTGGCTCGCACCCGTGCCCTGGAGGAGGTGTGGACCCTGCAGATCGACGGGGCCCTACCCCCCGAGGCCGAGGCCATCGACCCCGGCCCCTCGAGACGGTTGCCCCTCCCGGTCGTCGAACTCGTGGACGCCGCGGCCGCCGGTCCGGGCGGGCCTCTCGACACCCTTAGGGCCGGACTGCTGTCGTTGGCCGCGGCCGAGCACCGTGGACCGCTGCTCGACCGGGATCCCCGGCAGTCTCGCGAGGACGCCATCCGGATGGCGGCGGTGGTGCCGACGATCCTGGCCCGGCACCACCGGATCGCGACCGGCCAGACGCCGGTCGAGCCCGACCCGGGACTCTCCCATACGGCGGACTACCTGAGGATGCTGGTGGGCGCCCCACCCGACGAGACCGCCGTCGACGCCGTACAGCGCTATCTGGTGGCCACCATCGACCACGGCTTCAACGCCTCTACGTTCACCGCCCGGGTGGTCGCCAGCACCGGTGCCGACATGGCCGGTTCGATGGTCGCCGCCATCGGCGCCCTCTCGGGCCCCCTGCACGGAGGCGCACCCAGCCGGGCCCTGGCGATGATCGAGGAGATCGGCGAACCTTCCGCGGCCCGTGGCTGGGTGGCCGATCGGCTCGACAGGGGGGAGAAGATCATGGGCTTCGGCCACGCCGTGTACCGCACCGCCGACCCCCGGGGAGTCCTGCTGCGCGAGGCGGCCGAGGGTCTGGGCGGGGAGCTCGTGGAGCTGGCCGCCGCCATCGAATCGGAGATCCTGGCGGCCCTGGCCGAGTGGAAACCCGGACGCCGGATCGTGACCAATGTGGAGTACTGGGCGGCGGTGGTACTCGAACTGGCCGGGGTTCCCCGGTCCATGTTCACTCCCACCTTCGATGTCAGCCGGGCCATCGGCTGGTCGGCCCACATCCTCGAACAGGCGGCGGAGGGTCGCATCATCCGCCCCAGCGCCCACTACATCGGACCCGAGCCTTCCCCATCCCCACACTGAGCGGGACGGTCCCCCTCCACAACGTCCGAATGCCCCTCGGGCTCGATCCGAGTTGCCTCAGCGGCGTCTGAACAACCGGCTGCGAACGTCCTTGGCCCGGAAGAGCACATCGGCGAAGGGCAGGAACCACGGCCGCCCCCGGTCGTACCACCGGGTGGGGAACTCGGTGCGGGCGAACGCGGTGTCCCCCTCGGGGTCTCCGAGGATCTGCAGGGCGGCCTTGTGGCCCAGGTAGGGAGCCATGGTGTTGCCGTTGCCCGAGTACCCCATGGCGTGCCATATCCCGTCGTGGCGCCCGACGTGGGGCACGAAGTCGTGGCTGAACCCGGCCCGACCGGTCCAGCTGTGGGTGATCTCGAAGTCGCCGATCTGGGGGAAGATCTGACGGATGAGCCTCTTCAGCTCGAACGTGGCGAACCTCTCCGGAACCGGGGCCATGGCCGCCCGCCCTCCCAGCACCAGTCGCTTCCCGTCCGGAGAGGGCCGGTAGTAGCAGTGGCGGTCCCTCGACTCGGTGATCATCCGCCCCCGGGGAATCAGCTCCCGCAGACGGTCCTCGCCCAGTTCCTCGGTCGCGGCGATGAAGCTGGGCACGGGGACGATCCGCCGGTAGGCGAACCTCAGGGCCCGCGGTGTGTACCCGTTGGTGGCGGCCAGGACCTCGCCGGCCCGCACCGTTCCCCGGTCGGTCTCGACACTCAGAGCCGACCCCGCCGGTTGAACCGCGGTGACCGGAGTGTCCCCCTGGACCAGGGCGCCGTGCCTGCGGGCCACCTCGACCATCCCCGCCACGAACTTGGCCGGGTTCAGGGCGCCGTGCCGATGGTAGATGATGCCCCCGGCGTAGAGATCGGTGGCCACGTCCTCCCTCTGGCGTTCGGGAGGAACCATCTCGGCCTCGACCGCCATGTGCTGCTCGAGGCGCTCCAGGTGGCGGGCGGTCTCCTCGTACTCCCGGCGATTCCACAGTCCCCGGAATCGACCGGTCGGTTGCAGGTCGCAGTCGATCTCCTCCTCGGCGATGAGCCCCCGGGCGAAGTCGGTGGAGTTCATCTGGGCCTCGCGGATCAGCGAGATTCCCCCCTCGGTCCCGTAGCGGCCGATCATCTCGTCCAGTGACAGGAGGTGACCTCCGCCGATCATCCCCCCGTTGCAGCCGCTGCCCCCGATCCCGGGGGCGCCCCGATCCAGCACCACCACGGATCGCCCGGCCCGGGCCAGGGTGCGGGCCGCCGTCAGTCCGGTGAGCCCCGCCCCGATGACCACCACGTCGGCCTCCCCCGGCAGCTCCTGTCGAGGGGGGGAGCTGGGGCGGCCCGCGTCCTCCCACCACAGTGGATCAGTGCTGGTCATGACGTACCCCCTCGTGTTCCGCGGCGGGCTCCGAACCCACCGCCCCCGACCTGGCCGAACGCTCCGAACCCACCGCCTCCGACCTGGCCAAACGGCCGGAACGCTCCGACCTGGCCATACGGCCGGAACGCTCCGACATGGCGAGCAACTGCAGTTCCAGTCCGTCCCGGATGTGCTCGGTCACCGCCTCGAAGGCCCGGTCGGGGTCGCCGCCCCGCAGGGCCTCCAGCAGCGAGGTGTGATCGTGGGCGAAACCCGAGACCAGATCGACCTCGTTGAACAACTCGGCGTAGAGCCTCACCGCCATCTGACGACCCCAGACCACGTCGAACAGCTCCACCAGCAGGGTGTTGCCCGAGGCCTCCACGATGGCCCGGTGCACGGCCTCGTTGGCCCGGTAGGCGGCCTCGATCGACTCGTGCCTCTGCTCCGACGCCCGACCTATCGCCTCGGCGATGTGCTGCAGGGCTTCGGGCCGGTCCTCACCCGCCAGGAGCCGGGCCGCCATTCCCTCGATCGCCTCCCGGGCCTGATAGGCGTCCCGGACCTCCTTCTCGGTGAGCTCGCATACCTCGAATCCCCTCTTGCCGGCCGGACGGATGATCCCCTCGCGTTCGAGCCGTAGCAGCGCCTCACGCACCGGGGTCCGACTGACATCGATCTCCTCGGCGATCTTCTCCTGGATGAGTCGGTCACCGGGACCGGTGTGGCCCGAGATGATGCTGGCGAAGAGCTGCTCGTAGACCTCGTCGGCCAGACGGGTCCGCATCCGGACGACCTTCCGGAGTCGGTGCTCGGTCAAGGTGGGTCCTCCCTGGGGATGGCGACGGTCGGAAACGAGTCTTGCATTTTCCCCGGTTCTGAGTACTGTATCCAACAGACGCATACTGAATCCAGTATCCAGAGTTGATGGAGGGCGGCGTCAGCGCTGACGCCGGCCGGACTCACCGGGGCCGATTCGGTATCCGCCAGTACCGATCGCTCATGAGCCGGGGGGCTGACAATGTGCGGAATAGCCGGTCGAATCCTCGATCGACCCGGCCCGGTGGGGGCCGATCTGGTCGAGTTGATGCAGGCCCAGGAACACCGCGGTGCCGACTCCACCGGATTCGCCCTCTACGGGGAACCCCGGGCGGAGGGATTCGTCGTCAAGGTGTTCCTGTCCGACCGTGGACACCTCGACCGCTCACTGGTCGAACTCCACGATCTCATCACCGACCACGGGGGTGAGCTGACCGCCGATCCCACCTGGGACGACACGGGCCAGTCCCACGTATTCATACGCCTGGAGATATCGGAGCCGGTGTCCCCCGTGGCCCGCTGGGTCGACGCCGCCGACGAACTCGAGGGTGTAGAGATCCAGTCGGTCGGCCGCTCACTGGAGATCATCGAGGACGTCGGCGACGCCACCGAGGTCGCCGCCAAGCACCATGTCGGGGAGTTCATCGGAACCCACGGCGTGGGCCACGCCCGTCTGGCGACGGAGTCCACGGTGCTTCCCACCGCCAGCCATCCGTTCTGGGCTCGACCCTTCCCCGACGTCGCGATCGTCCACAACGGCCAACTCACCAACTACTACCTGCAGCGACGCCGCCTGGAGAGGGCCGGCTACCGGTTCACCACGGAGAACGACTCCGAGATGATCGCGGTCTGGTTGTCCGATCAGATGTCGTCGGGCTCCGATCTGGCCCGGGCTCTGGCCACGAGCGTGAAGACCCTCGACGGTGTGTTCACCTACCTGCTGTCCACCGCCGACGCCATCGGGATGGCCAAGGACCGCCTGGCCATCAAGCCGATCGTCGCCATCGAGGACGGGATCGTGACCGCGATGGCCACCGAGGAACAGGCCCTGCGCCATCTCTACCCCGAGGAGGGCGAAACAGTGAACTACGACGGACCGGGACTGACCCGGGTGTGGCCGGCCACGACCCCGGCGACGGTGGCGACGTGACCGCCCCGGCCCACTCCCCCGCCGCCGGTACCGGTGCCGGTGCCGGGACCGAGGAGATCGTCGAGGTCGGCCACCGGCCGATACGCGAGGTGAACGCCGACATCAGGAAAGCGGTGGCGAGAGGCAGTCGGGTCCGGGTGCAGGACACCCTCTCACGTCACAATCTCGGCGTGGCCCTCCCCGAGGGGGCCGATCTCGTCTTCGAGGGAAGTGTCGGCTACTACTGCGGCGGGCTCAACAACGGCGCCACCATCCGGGTAGAGCGGAACGCTGGATGGGGCCTGGGGGAGGCCATGGCCTCGGGTGTCATCACCGTCGACGGCTACGCCGGAATGGCGGCGGGAGCCTCGATGCTGGGCGGGCTCCTCCATGTCCGTGGCGATGCCGGTCCCCGGACCGGGGTGGCCCAGAAGGGCGGCGACATAGTCGTGGAGGGGTCGGTGGGGTTCCTCAGCGGCTTCATGGCCCACGCCGGGAGGATCATCGTGCTGGCCGATGCCGCCGATGCCGCCGGTGACTCCCTGTGGGGCGGCGAGATGTGGGTGGCGGGGAACATCGGATCCCCCGGAGTCGATTCCCGCATCGTCGAGCCCGATGCCGAAGAGGTCGCCTCGGTGGAGGACCTGCTGTCCTCACTCGGCGTCGGAGACGTCTCGCGTCGGTGGAAGAAGATCGTTTCGGGCCAGAAGCTCTGGCACTTCGAGTCAAGGGATGCACAGGCATGGCTGATGATCTGACTCTGGACCACGACGATCCGGCCGCCTTCGTGGCCGGATCGGTGCCGGGGCGACCCGCCGGGGCCGCCGCCTCCTACGAATCGGGTGATTCACCCCGCTGGACCCCCCACGCCATCGCCGACGTACAGGCCAAGGCCCAGCTCGGCCGGTACCAGGTGAGGGGGTTCTCGACCTTCCAGCGCAATCTGCCCACCCTCGACGATCTGGTGTTCGTCCCCGCCACCATGACCCGTCTGCCCCTCGAGGGCTACCGCGAGGACTGCGACACCCGCACCGTGCTCGGCGACCGGCCCGGTCTGGTGGAGAACCCGATCGAGCTCGACACACCCGTGTACATAGCCTCGATGTCGTTCGGGGCCCTGTCGGCGACGGCCAAGGCCGCCCTGGGCCACGGAGCGTCCCGCGTCGGTTCGATGACGTGCACCGGCGAGGGAGGAATGCTCGAGGACGAGAGGGAGGCCTCAGATGTCCTCGTCTACCAGATGACCCCCTCGCGCTACATGCTCGACCTCGATCACCTGAGGCGGGCCGATGCCATCGAGATCGCGGTGGGCCAGGGCGCCAAGCCCGGCACCGGGGGGCTCCTGCTGGGGATGAAGGTGTCCCAGCGGGTGGCCGACATGAGAACCCTGCCCGTCGAGGTGGACCAGAGGTCCACCGTCCGCCACCCCGACTTCCTGGGGGCGGACGATCTCCGGGTCAAGATCGAGGAACTCCGCGAGGCGGTGGACTACCGCGTCCCGATCTTCGCCAAGATGGGGGCCACCCGTCCCCGCTACGACGTGGCGATCGCCGCCAAGGCCGGGGTCGACGTCATCGTCCTGGACGGGATGGAGGGGGGCACGAACGCCGCCCCCGAACTGCTGCTGGACCACACCGGTATCCCCACGATCGCGGCCATTCGCGCCGCCCGGGAGGCCCTGGAGGACTGCGGCATGGCCGACGAGGTCAAGCTGGTCGTGGCCGGTGGCATCAGGGGTGGCGTGGATGCCGCCAAGGCCCTGGCCCTGGGAGCCGACGCGGTCATGATCGGTACCGCGGCCCTCATAGCCATGGGCTGCAACTCACCCTGTTTCGTGGAGGATTACGAGGCCATGGGGACCGCTCCCGGCCGCTGCCACCACTGCCACACCGGACTGTGCCCGGTGGGGATCCAGACCCAGGACCCCGAGCTGGAGGCCCGCCTCGACGTCGACGCGGCGGCGGAGCGGGTGGCGCGATTCCTGACCGCCACGACCATGGAGATCTCGCTGCTGGCCAAGGCCTGCGGCAAGTCCAGCGTGCACAACCTCGAACCGGAGGACCTCCGGGCCCTGACCCTGGAGGCGGCGGCGTTCACGGGGGTGGACCTGGCCGGTATCGACAGACCGTTCGACTGGTGAAATCACATGGGGGGAACCATGCATGAGTATCCGATGATCATCAACGGGGAGGGGGTGACCGGCGACGCCTGGCTCACGGTCGTCAACCCGGCGACCGGCGAGGACCTGGGCCGGGTTCCCGCCGCCGGGGCCGACGACGTCGCGGCCGCCATGGCCTCGGCCCGCTGCGCCCAGCGCGACTGGGCCGCGGTCCCCGATACCGACCGTTGCGCCCTGCTGATGCAGGCCGCCGATGTGCTGGAGGCCAACGCCGGGCCCCTGGCCGAACTCATCACCGCCGAGCAGGGAAAGCCCCTCGGAGGGCCGGGCTCCATGTTCGAGGTGGAGGGGGCGGTGGCATGGACCCGGGTTCCGGCCTCACTCGAACTCCCCACCGAGACGGTGTTCGAGGACGACACCCGTCGCGACGAGATGATCCGTCGACCCCTGGGTGTGATCGGGGCCATCGCCCCGTGGAACTGGCCGGTGCTGATCGCGATCTGGCAGATCGTGCCCTCGTTGCGCATGGGCAACACGGTGGTGATCAAGCCCTCGGAGTTCACCCCCATGGCCACCCTCGAGGTGGTTCGCCTGATGA
>DRKF01000230.1 GCA_011051915.1 Acidimicrobiales bacterium
CCCCTGTCGACCATCACCGCCAGCTGGACCGTCCGGGGCCGGCCGAAGTCGGTGAGGGCGTCGAGGGCGGCCCTGATGGTCCGACCGGTGAACAGAACGTCGTCGACGAGGATCACATGGGTGCCGGTGAGATCGAAGGGAACGTCGGTGACCGCCTCGGGCAGCACCGGCCTCAGGCCGATGTCGTCGCGGTACATGGCCACGTCGAGCACCCCGACGGGAACCTCGACCCCCTCGATGGCCTGCAGTTTCCCGGCCAGGGCCCGGGCCAGGGGGACGCCTCCGGTCTGGAGGCCGATCACGGCCACGTCCTCGAGTCCCTCGTTGGCCTCCACCACCTCGTGGGCGATGCGGGTGAGGGCCCGGTCGATGCCGTCCCGCTCGAGAACCCGGGTGCGGGGAACGAATACGGCTCCGAATGGACGCGTCTTGCGTCTCTCGCGTTCGGCCATCGGCCTTCCTCCTGTCCGTATGGGCCTCACGGGACCCTCTTGACGGTCAGGAGCGCACCCTAGTCCAAGGGGACCGGGCCGGTGTTCACCCTTTCGGACCCCGGGTCCGCTCGGCCACCGCGGCCGCCACCCCGTTCACGAATCTGCCCGCATCGGGACCGCTGAAGTGCTTGGCCATGTCCACGGCCTCGTTGATGACCGCCCCGACGGGAACCTCGGGTCGATGGGCGAGCTCGTAGGACGCCAGCAGCAGGATTATCCGGTCCAGCACCGACAGCCGTTCCAGCTTCCAGGCCGGATCCAGCGACGCCGACACCAGCTCCTCGAGGCTCCGCCGCTCACGGTCGACTCCCTCGACCAGGCCGACGACCCGGTCGTCGGGAGCGACGGGCAGATCGGCCAGCACCTCCGACACCGGGAGATCCTTCATCTCCGACTCGTAGAGCAGGGACACGGCGCGCTCGCGCTCCTCCCGGCGACGGGTGGGGGTGTCGGCGGCGAAGGGGTCGGCCTGACTCCTCGCCCCCTTCCGTCGGCTCAAGCCCGTTCCAGGTACTGGCCGGTGCGGGTGTCCACCTTGATCTTCTGGCCGGTCTCCACGAACAGCGGAACCTGGACCACCAGGCCGGTCTCCAGAGTGGCGGCCTTGCGGGCGCCCGAGACCCGGTCACCCTGGAGGCCGGGCTCGGTCTCGGCCACGCTGAGCACGATCGAGGCGGGGAGGTCGCTGCCCACGATCTCGTCCCCGTACATCAGCAGGGTGATGTTGTTGGCCTCTATCAGGTAGTCCGAGGCGTCCCCGAGAACCTCGGGGGCCACGTTGATCTGTTCATAGGTCTTGTTGTCCATGAAGACCATGTCGGAGCCGTCTCGGTAGAGGAACTGGAATTCCCTCTTGTCGATGATGGCCCTCTCCATCTTCTCGCCCGCCCGGAAGGTTCGCTCGAGGACCGCCCCGGTGCGCATGTTCTTGAGCGTCGTGCGGACGAAGGCCCCTCCCTTGCCCGGCTTGACGTGCTGGAAGGCCTGGATCTGGAACAGACCCTCGGGAAGGTCGAGGGTCATTCCGGTCTTGAAGTCTGAGGTGGAGATGGCAGCCATCAGGGGCTCCTGACTGGACGGTACGGGCGAGCTGGCCGGCTCAGGTCACATCCGGGTCTCGGGGTGACGAGGTGAGAATCTCGCAACCCTCGGAGGTGACCACGACGGTGTCCTCGATTCGGACACCACCGAGTCCGGAACGGTACACGCCGGGCTCCACGGTTACGACCTCCCCCTCCCGGAGAGGGCGGTCGTCGTTGCGGAGCATGGGCGCCTCGTGGATGTCGAGACCCACTCCGTGGCCCACTCCGTGCACGAACAGGTCACCCATTCCCTCACCCTCGATCACCGATCGGGCCGCCGTGTCCACCTGTCGGCCGGTCACCCCGGGCCGTACGGCGTCCACTCCCGCGGCGTTGGCGGCCAGCACGGCGTCGTACATCGACGGGGTGGAGGCGGTGGGACCTCCGACCCCGACGAGGAAGGTCCGGGTCATGTCTGACCGGTAACCCTGGACCGTGGCTCCCACGTCGATGATCACCGTCTCGGGTTCATCGGTCGCGGGGGAGGCGCCCACGATTCTCTCCGAGGGACGATGGTGGGGCCGGGCGGCGTTGGGCCCCGAGGCCACGATGGTGTCGAAGGCCGTGCCCTCGGCCCCCAGCTCGACGATCCGGCGGTCCAGTAGGCGGGCGATGTCCCTCTCGGACCGACCCGAGGTCAGCTCCCCGACGACCTCGGCGAGGGCCCGGTCGACGATCCGGGCGGCGGTGGCGATCCGGGCCACCTCCCCGGCGTCCTTGACCCGGCGGAGCTCCTCGACGAGACCCGACGTGGGCAGCACCGAGCAGTGGGGCAGCCACTCCGTGGAGATGGTTCGGGCCCGGGCCCAGCTCACATGTGCGGCCTCCAACCCCACGGTGGCGCCCCGGGGGGACAGGCCGGCGACGACCTCGGACTGGTCGCTCGAATCCACGACCTCGAGTACCACGGGCCCCTGGGTCCGGGCAGCGGCGATCTCGTCGAAGGCCTGCTCGGCGTAGCGACCGTCGGTTACGAGGGTGAACTCGACGGGGCCCACCACCAGGATCCCGGCCGATCCGGTGAACCCGGTGAGGTACCTGATGTTGACCGCCGAGGTGACGATGAGGATGTCGATCCCGGCCTCGTCGAGAGCGGCCCGGATACCCCGGCGGCGACGAGCCATGTCGAATTCCGGGAGGTCGGACGACTTCGGGATCCGGTTCACCCCGGTCCGACCTCGACCAGAGCCCTGACCGCCAGGGGGTAGCCCGCCCCGCCGAACCCGGCGACGGTGCCGGTGACGACCGGGGCCACGACGGAGATCCCCCGCCATTCCTCGCGGGCGGCGGGATTGGAGAGATGGAGCTCCACCTTGGGGCCCTCGAAGGTGGCCAGGGCGTCGGCGAGGGCTCGTGAGTAGTGGGTCAGGGCCCCCGGATTGATGATCAGACCGGAACAGCGTCCCCGGGCCGAGTGGATCAGGTCTATGAGCTGGCCCTCGTGGTTGCTCTGATGGTGCTCGAGGTCCCAGCCCAGCCGGTCGGCCTCGGATCGGGCCGCCTCCACGTGGTCGGCCAGGGTGGCCGACCCGTACACCTCGGGTTCCCGTTCCCCCAGGAGGTTCAGGTTCGGTCCGGAAAGCAACATCAGGACGGGGCGTGACACGGGCACCTCCGGTGGTCGGACCCCCAGATTGCCAGAACCAGTCCCCCCAGGCCCACCGGCTCAAGCCCCGCCCCCGGCCCCAACCACTCCAACCACCCCAAGAACCACCATCTATGGCACCAACCGCGCGCCATGACATCCGCAAGATGCCACAGATCCCCGGCAACCCCCCATCTATGGCACCAACCGCGCGCCACAGCGCGCGCAAGATGCCACAGATCCCCGGCAACCCCCCATCTATGACACCAACCGCGCGCCACAGC
>DRKF01000231.1 GCA_011051915.1 Acidimicrobiales bacterium
CGAATCGGCAACCGGCGGCCTGTCACCACCGGCTCTTGCACGAATCGGCAACCGGCGGGAGCCCGGACGCGTGCGTGAGGTGCTGCGATCAGAGGTAGGGGTCGGTCCGGGCGGGAAAGGCAGGCGTGTGTCGAGCCAACAACTCCGATGGGGTCAGGCCGGTGATTCTGCGGCAGTCGCGGGCGAGATGGGCCTGGTCGTAGTAGCCGGCGTACGCGGCTCGGGCGGCCAGGTGGCCGGCCCCTGGGACCCGTTGTCCGGGCGGTCTCGGCGGGTGCAGAAAGCGTTGGAACCGAATCAGTCTCAGAAGGGTCTTGGGTCCGTACCCGAACATCGCCACTGCATGACGGTGGAGATCACGGGGCCTCAGGCCGGTTCGTCGGGCCACCTGATCCACCGGAGCGGGTCCTGAGACCGTGAGAAGAGCCTCGACCAGGCCGTGGTCGTCAGAGGAGTGGAGGGGCCCGGTGCCGATGAGATGCCGAACCCGGGTCTCGATCTCGGCCCTCCGATCGGTGGCTTCTCCCACCCGCTCACCCAGCTCGCGGGCCCTCCGGGATCCCACGATGTCCTCCAGGGGCACCCGACGGTTCGTGATGGCGACCGCATCCAGCCCGAGGAGCGAGGGGGCGAGGCCCGGCATCAGACGGCAACCGTGAGCCGTGACCCCGGGGGGCAGTCGGAACTCCCACGCCCGGGTCTCGGGACCGCAGAGGACAGTGGTGCCGTCGTCCAGCCAGAGCAGGTCGGTGCAGCCGTCGGGAACCAGCAGATGGTGCCCCCGGCTCACCGCCGACCAGGTACACACGATCTCCCCGCTGAGGTCGGGGGCCGGCGGGAAGGCATGGAACCACGGGCTTTCGCTGCCTCGGGGAACGCGACGGTGACCGGCGTGGACGATCTGTGGACTGGATCGATACTCGGTCATCGGTGTGTTCCGGCGGGATCCCCGACCGGCTGCGCGGTCGGCCACCCGGGTCGGGGCCCACTGTAGGACGACGACCGCGGACCAGGTTTGTATATACCTGTAGACTCCGGTGGGTGCGAAGAATCAAGAGCAACGCTCCCTGCTGGTGCGGGTCGGGCCGCAAGTTCAAGCGGTGTCACGGGGATCGACGTTCGCTGGCCCGGCCTCCGGTGGCTGTCGGGCGGGTACTCCCGGTCCGGTCGGTGCCGGAGACGATCCCTCGACCCGACTACGTGAGCCGGGGGAGGGTCGGTACCCCGACGGGACGCCAGATCCAGGATCAGCAGTCGCTGGAACGGCTGCGCACCGCCTGCACGGTGGCGGCCGAGGTCCTCTCCGTGACCGGTGAGGCGGTGGAGCCCGGGGTCACCACCGCCGAGCTGGACGCCGTGGCCCACGCCGCCTATGTGGAGCGGGGCGCCTATCCCTCCACCCTGGGCTACAAGGGCTTCACCAAGTCGATCTGCACCTCGGTGAACGGGGTGATCTGCCACGGGATCCCCGATTCGCGACCCCTCGAGGAGGGAGACATCGTCAACATCGACGTGACCGCCTTCGTGGAGGGGATGCACGGCGACACCTCGGCGACGTTCGCCGTGGGGAGGGTGAACGATGCGACCCGGGCCCTGATCGAAACCACGCGGGAGGCGACGCTGCGGGGTATCGCCGCCGTCCGCCCCGGGGAACCGCTCCGGCGGATAGGTGAAGCCATCGAACCCTTCGCCGCCTCGCGAGGGTTCGGGGTGATCCGGGAGTACGGCGGACACGGCATAGGAGCCACGTTCCACGCCGACCCTCACATCAACCACACCGTCGTGCCCTCCGACACCGCCAGGTTCGAGGTCGGGATGAGCTTCACCGTCGAACCCATGCTCACCGCCGGGCGCCCCGTCTATCACCAGGCCGACGACGGCTGGACCGAGCACACCGACGACTCGATGATCTCCGCCCAGTTCGAACACACCGTGGTGGTGACATCAGACGGTGCCGAGATCCTCACCGTGACCCGTGAGGGACTCAGCCCGGCCGGAATCCTGCCCCGCTGAGGGCACCACCCCGGGTCCGGGGCTGATGTCAGAGCTTCGAGATCAGCGTCCCGTCGGCCTCTCCGGGCGGGTGCTCGCGGGCCGGGCCGGTATGGAGGGCCGTCCGAGGATGGCGTCGGCCTCGTCGAAGAACAGGATCCAGGAGCTGGAGGGTGTCCTGAAGGCGAATCCCTCCACCTCGCCGGTTCCCGCTCCGGTGAGGACCCCCCGCCCGGCTTCGATCAGCTCCTTCAGCATGGCGGTTTCACTCGGATCGAGGGAGAGGGATTCGAGCTTCGAGAGCAGACCACGGGCGGTCGCTTCGGTCGGATGGTTCTCGGCCATGGTGGCTCCTGGGTTTGTGCTGTCGACTCCCCAGGGATCACCCGAGCGGTCCTGGCAGCAATGATGCCACCGGTGAGGCCCTCCATCCCCGCCGTCGGCCCCCAGGGCCGGCTCGATGGAAGGTAGGTAGGTCGATTCCCGCGGCCAGAGTCCTCACGACGGGGAGCCCTCGGGGTGACGGTTCCGCAGTGCCTTCTTGTCGACCTTGCCGATGGGGAGCATGGGCAGCGACTCCAGGACGATGATCTGTTTGGGGATCTTGTAGTTGGCCAGCCTCTGCCGGGCGAAGTCCCGCAGCTCGTCGGGGTCGAGTTCTCCGGAGCCCATCACATAGGCGACACCCACCTCCTGGAATCTGGCGTCGGGGATGCTGATCACCGCGGCCATGTCGACCAGGGGGTGCTCCTCGAGGGCCAGCTCGACCTCACGGGGGTACACGTTGTACCCACCGCTCTTGAACATCTCGCTCATCCGTCCCACGATGCGCACGTAGCCGTCATCGCGCAGCTCGGCCGGGTCGCCGGTATGAAGCCAGCCGTCGGCGGTGAAGGCCTCGGCCGTGGCTTCGGGGAGCCGCCAGTAACCGGCCATGGTGTAGTCCCCCTTGACCTGGATCTCACCGGCCTCGCCGGGTCCGGCCACCCTGCCGTCTGGGTGCCAGATGCGGAGAGGTTGGCGGGGATCCGGCTTTCCGACGGTGGTGGTCAGCAGTTCCACGGAGTCGGTGAGCCCGCTGTAGGTGACGCCACCGGTGGTCTCCGTCATCCCGTATCCGGTGGTGCACTCACCGGCCCCGGTCTTGGCCAGGAGTCTCTCCAGCAGGTCGGCGGGCATGGCGGCCCCACCCCAGGCGATCAGCTCCACCGAACTCAGGTCGATCCGGTCGAACTCGGGGTGGTTTACACACATCTGCAGCATCGTGGGGACCCCGGCGATGATCTCGATTCCCTCGGCCTCGATCAGGCGCATCATCTCCCCGGGGGAGAAGCGGGGCTGGAAGAAGATGGTGCCACCGCCGGTCATCGTCCGGCCGCAGATGTCGCCGATGGCGCCCACGTGGTTGATCGGCAGATTGCAGATGATGCTGCGCCCGGACAGACCCTTGCGCTCGACGCCGATCACGTTGCAGAAATTGGATCCCCGGTGGGTCAGCAGGGCTCCCTTGGGCCTCCCGGTACTCCCCGAGGTGTAGACGAGGTAGGCGGGGTCCATCGGGTCGACGGCGGCTCTGCGAGCTTCGAGTTGGACCGGATCGATGTTGTCCGCTCCGGCCAGAAACTCCTCCACACCGGTGCAACCGTCGGGAACGGGCCCTTCCATGACCACGACCCGCTTCACCGAGGGATGCCGGGCGGCCAGTTCGGTCAACAGGTCGACGGCACCCTCGCCGAGGCCGAACAGCATCGAGGGCTCGGCATCGCCCACGACGTGGTCGAGTTCGCCCGGCGTGTACTTGGGATTGAGTCCCACCCAGATGGCCCCGATGTCGGTCGTGGCCAGGAAGTGGATCAGGAACTCGGGCCGGGGATCGGTGATCATCGCCACCCGGTCGCCGGGCCCGACCCCCGCAGCCATCAGGGCCCGGGCGGTCCGGTCGACGATGTCCCGGGTCCGGGCGTAGGTGAGGCGGAGGTCGCCGAGTACCAGGAACTCGTGATCGGGTTGCAGCTCGGCCTGGCGTCGGAGATGGTCACCTATGAGGTTGAGTACCGGCAGTTCGGTGGTGAACGTGTCGGGTTCGGTGTGGGGGTTTTCGGTCATGAGGTCCGAGGCGTCAGTTGCAGGTAGGCGAGCCAGTCGGCCACCACGGCGGGAGTGTCGAGGCCCTCGGCCTCCACGGTGGCGTGCATGGTCATCAGGGCGGCGTTGTCGCCCCGGGCCGAGATGTCGCCGAGCGTGAAGCGTCCCCGGATCCGGCTGCCGGTGGGGACAGGTGCGATCAGCCGAACCCGGTCGAATCCGTAGTTCAGACGGAACGCCACCCCCTCCTGGGGCAGTCGGAGGCTCTTGGCGAACCCCGTGAGGCAGGACAGCATGAAGAATCCCTGGACGATCGTCCCCCCGAAGGGTGAGATGGCGGCCGCCTCCTCGGGGTCGTTGTGAATTGGGCCGGCGTCGCCGGTGAGGGCGGAGAAGGCGTCGATGGCGGTCTGGTCGATCTCCTTCCAGTCGCTGACCCCGATCTCCCGGCCCTTCAGAGCGGCCAGGCCCGGAAGCCTGGCGGCGATGTCGGCCTCGCCCATGTGGCTACCCCCTCGAATCCGTTCCCCGGGACCCTAGGGGTTGCGGGCGGTACGGTCATTTCATGACCGAGCCCGAGATCCGGCCCGAGGAGTGGATGGCGGGATTCCCACCGCCACCCGAACGCACCGTGAGGTTCGCCGACGGCAGCTACTACCGGTGGCCCCAGCTGGCCTGGAGCTTCGCCCACATGGAGCAGCTCGTACCGACCAAGGCGGCGTGGCGGGGACCGGGGGCGGCTCGTCCCCTGCCGGTGGAACCGCGAGCCCTGGACCACCTCGAGATACAA
>DRKF01000232.1 GCA_011051915.1 Acidimicrobiales bacterium
CGCCGACACGGTGGCGGGGGCGCTGGCCGCCGCCCTGGGGGCCGAGAAGGTGATCTATCTCACCGACATCGCCGGTCTGCTCACCGATGTGGGTGATCCCGACTCGCTCATCCGCCGGATCGACGCCGCCACCCTGGAGGCCATGATGTCCACCGGCGCCATCGCCGGCGGGATGATCCCCAAGATCGAGGCCTGTGTGGAGGCCGTGCGCAACGGGGTGACCAGTGCCCACCTCCTGGACGGTCGGCTGAGCCATGTGACCCTGCTGGAGATATTCACCGACGCCGGTATCGGCACCATGATCACCGAGGACGCCGTCGACCCGCCCAACTCGGCCAGACCCGGACACGAACCCGAACAACCGACAACACCAGGGATATCGGGGGGATCGCGGAGCCATGACGGTTCGGCCGCCCCCGGACACGAACCCGAACAACCGACCACACCAGGAGGAGATCGGTGATGCGCCATTTTCTGGAGATCGACGAGTTGAGTACCGCCGAGCTGACGGCGGTTCTCGACCTGTCAGCGGTGCCCGATCCCGAGCGGGTGCTGGAAGGACGGGGCGCGGCCCTGGTGTTCGAGAAGCCCTCCAACCGGACCCGCAACTCCATGGAGATGGCCGTCTTCCAACTCGGGGGCCATCCGGTGTACCTGACCGATCCCGAGATGGGCATCGACAGGCGGGAATCGGCCCAGGACGTGATCCGGGTGCTGGCCGGCTACCACGCGGTGGTGGCGGCCCGGGTCTTCGACCACGGTGTCCTCGAGCGCATGGCCGAGCCGGACGCGGTCCCGGTGGTGAACCTGCTCTCCGACCGGGCCCATCCGATGCAGGCCCTGGCCGATCTGCTCACGATCCGACAGGTGTTCGGCGGATTCGACGATCTGACCGTGGCCTACGTCGGTGACGCCAACAACGTGTGGAGATCTCTCGCCCTGGGTTGTGCGATGGTCGGAGTCGATTCCCGGATCGCCACTCCCGCCGGCTACGGACCCACTCCCGACGATCTGGCCCGGATCGCCGAGCTCGGAGGGTCGATCGAGGTGTTCGAGGATCCTCACGTCGCCGTTCGGGGGGCTGACGTCGTCTACACCGACGTCTGGACCTCGATGGGTCAGGAGGAGGAACGTCAGGCCCGTCTCGACGACTTCGCCGGATTCACCGTCGACTCCGCCCTGATGGACGAGGCCTCCGACCGGGCCGTGTTCCTGCACTGCCTTCCGGCCCACAGGGGCGAGGAGGTGTCCGACGAGGTGATGGAATCGGCGCGGTCGAGGGTCTGGACCCAGGCCCACAACCGGATGCATTCGGCCCGGGGCCTGCTGGCCTGGCTGCTGGGGCCGGGGGCGGAAGCCTGAGATGGCCAAGGCCCAACGTCAACATGCGATCGAGGGTCTGCTGTCGCGGCACCAGGTGACGAGCCAGTCCCAGTTGGTCGACCTGCTGGCCGCGGAGGGCATAGATGCCACCCAGGCCACGGTCTCGCGGGACCTCGACGACCTGGGTGCCGTGAAGATCCGGGTACCCGGGGGCGACCTCATATACGCGGTACCCGAGATCGCCCACCATCGCCTGGCCCCGGAGGACCATCTGCGTCGGGTGGTGTCGGAGTGGGTCGTGGGTGTGGCCTGCTCGGGGAACCTCGTTCTGTTGCGGACACCACCGGGGTCCGCTCACGTGGTGGCCTCGGCCCTGGACCGTTCGGGGTTGGACAGCGTGTTGGGTACCGTGGCCGGGGACGACACGATTCTGGTCGTGGTCGCCGAGGACGCCGGCGCCCGCGACGTGGCCGCCGATTTCACCGAGATGGCCGGGTTGTGAGCCCCACCGGGTACACCGCCGGACCGGAATCACGCCCCGGTGCCGTCCACGGTCCGGGCCGCGACCCGGGTACCTCCAATCACTGAACAACAGCGAACACGGTCCCGCCGGCACGGCGAACGGGCCCGGCACAGCACCTGCAGCAAACACAGCACACACAGCATGAGAAGGAACAATGACTGACAAGGTCGTACTGGCTTACTCGGGGGGCCTCGACACCTCCGTGATCCTGAAATGGCTCCAGGAGACCTACGGCTGTGAGGTGGTGACCTTCACCGCCGACATCGGCCAGGGCGAGGAGGTGGAGCCGGCCCGGGCCAAGGCCGAGGCCATGGGCGCCGCCGACATCTTCATCGAGGATCTCCGTGAGGACTTCGTGGCCGACTACGTGTACCCGATGTTCCGGGCCAACACGATCTACGAGGGTGAGTACCTGCTGGGTACCTCCATCGCCCGGCCGCTCATCGCCAAGCGGCTCGTCGAGATCGCGGCCGAGGTGGGGGCCGACGCCATCTCCCACGGGGCCACCGGCAAGGGCAACGACCAGGTTCGCTTCGAGTTGGGGGCCTACGCCCTGGCACCCGACATCGAGGTAATCGCGCCGTGGCGGGAGTGGGACCTGCTGAGCCGTCAGAAGCTGCTGGACTACGCCGCGGCCCGCGATATCCCCATCGAGATGAAGAGGGGCACCAAGTCCCCCTATTCGATGGACGCCAACCTCCTGCACATCTCCTATGAGGGAGGTCCGCTGGAGGATCCGTGGACGGAGCCCACGGCGGAGATGTGGCGCTGGACCGTGAGCCCCGAACACGCCCCCAACGAGGCCACCTACATCGAACTGACGTACCGCAACGGGGACATCGTCGCCATCGACGGAGTGGAGATGACCCCGGCCCGGGTGCTCACCGAA
>DRKF01000233.1 GCA_011051915.1 Acidimicrobiales bacterium
CCCGGACCGGCGGCCACTCCGACGTAGACGTGCAGGCCGGAGCCCCCGCTGGTCTTCGGGTGGCTGCTCACTCCCAGCTCGACCAGCAGGGAACGTAGGTCCAACGCCGCCTGCAGGACGGCATCGAAAGGCGTGTCCTCCCCCGGGTCCAGGTCGAACACAACCAGGTCCGGTTCGGAGAGCCGAGGTCGGCGGGACGCCCAGAGATGGAACTCGATCCCGCCCTGATTGGCGAACCAGATCAGACCGGCTGTTCCGTCGATGACCGGAACCGTCAGGGTGTGGTGATCGGTCTCGGTCTCGTACTCCACCCCCACCAGCCATTCGGGGGCCGTCCGGGGCCGATTGCGACGGTAGAAGGAGGGCCCCGATATCCCCTCGGGAAAGACCCGGGCGGTCACGGGCCGGTCGACGAAGTGGGGCAGCATGACCGGCCCCATGGACCGGTAGTAGTCGAGGAGGTCGCCCTTGGTGATCCCCGACTCCGGCCAGTACACACGGTCCGGATGGGTGATTCTCACCTGGTGGCCGTCGAGATCCCACGTGGCGGCCGACTCCGCGCTCATGGCCCCACCCGGAGCGCCGCCGCAGGTACCTGAGTCACCTGACCATGGTGCCACCGGGCGGTCGGCAGCGGCGTCCACCCTGTCGGTTCACCGGGCCGGGGAACCGACAGCGGGCTACTGGGTCACACCGATCAGGGTCCCACCCGCGAGCACCAGCACCACGGCCAGGACTGTTCTCAGACGATGGTCGCGCCGCTTGAAGACCACGGCGGCGAGCACCACCACGGTGATCACCTGGGCCCCGTTGTTGATGGGAGCCACCACTCCGACCTCGCCCCGGGACAGGCCCTCCAGCAGTACCGGCAGTGCGATCCCGACGGCCAGACCCGACCACAGCATCTGAGGCAGAGCCGAGGCGACTTCGACGACCAGATTCCGTGTGCGGAACAGGGTGATGACCAGCAGTACGGCGGCACCCGATGTCAGCACCACCGCCGCGGCCCAGGGAACGGCGATCCGGGTCCCCCCGGTGAAATGGCGGGCGACCACATCCCTGACTCCGAAGGCCAGGGCCGTGACCACCGCCAACCCGACCCCGATCGCGCCCACACGGCGGACCGACGCATCGGTCTCGGCCACCCGGGCGATGATCACTCCTCCGGCCACGGTGGCCAAGGTGCCCACGACGACCTCCGCCTTCCACCCCTCGCCCAGGAACAGGATGGCCAGCACCACGGAGAACATCGGGGCCGTCCCCACCAGCACCCCACTGCGGGCGGGCCCGATCGTCCGGATCGACCCCAGAAACAGGGTCTGGGCCGCTCCGGGTGCGATGGCCCCGACCAGGGCGAAGCGGGCGATGTTGTCAGCCGTGAGGCCCGCCGTATCGGCGCCGGTCACGATCGCCGCCGCCGTGGCGACCACTGCGGCGACTCCGATCGACACCAGGGAACCCACGTCGCTGCGGGCACCGGTACGGTCCAGCGCCCATCGCACCACGATCATGTTGACACCCCACCCGGTCCCCGACACCAACGCCAGAGCGGTGGCGAGATTCATGTGGCTGCCGGGCGAGGACACCCGCCGGCGAGTTCCCCTGGACAGATCCACTCGCCCCGGGAGTCGACTCCCCAGATCGGCTCGGTCACTAGCCGCCCGCGGTCGGGCCCCCGCCGATGTCCTCGCTGCTGTACACCGGCGACCATACGGGTGTGGCCGCCTCGACCCTGATCTTGACCACTCCGTCGATCGGATACTCGGGCCCCAGTTCGGCGGCCACGAGGTCCACCAGTTCGGGGTCGTGGACGAGTTCCGCCGTACCCCGGAACCGGAAGCCGCGTCGACGGGCCGGGTCGAACACGTTTATCTCGACGGCGCTGTTGATGGCGATGTTGCGGATGGTCCGCGGTGACGCGACGTTGGCGAAGACGAGGTTCTCTCCGTCACAGGCCCTCACCGAACTCTTCGGCGAGAGGTTGGGGGTGCCGTCGGGGTTGACACTGGCGACATAGGCCAGGCCGGTACCCGCCAGCAGGTCGGCCATGTCCTCGGTGATCAGACCATCTGCCGTGTCGGACATGATGCTGCCTCCCTTTCGTCGGTGGCCAGGGTCTGCAGGCCAGTGCCACGGGCCCATGGCGATTACTCCGAGATCCGAGCTCCGGACCCGGAGTCCATGCCCTCACGATAGGTCAACCCGCCGACCGACAAGACCCGGATCAGGGGGTTACGGCCACTTCACCGGATTCGTCGACCGAGATCAGGATCTCACCACCCGAGCGGAGATCCACGAGGAAGGATCCCACAGCGGTCAACTCCCCGTCCTCGCCCTCCGCCCGAATCTCCACCGGCATCGCTCGGTCACCGCCACTCCAATGGAGTTCGAAGCCCTCCGGGGAGGAGTCCGGGCCGATGGCCACATCCGCGCCCCGCAGGTCCATGACCACGTTCCGGCCGTACAGGTCCACACTCCGGTCGAAGACGACCAGGACGACACCCTGTGCCTCGGGCACGTTCCCCGGAAGACGGAAGCCCTCGATGGCCGCCAGGGGGTGATGGTCCGTCTCGACGCCCGCTATCTCCTCGCCACTGGTTCCCAGTTGATGCCGAACTGTTCCCGCC
>DRKF01000234.1 GCA_011051915.1 Acidimicrobiales bacterium
CGGAGCTGAAGCCCGGCAGCGGAGCGGCCTCGCCCCATCCGACACCCTCGGCCGTGGTGATCCGCACCAGGAGCAACCGGCGGATGCCGATCGACCCCCGGGAGGTGACCAGCGGGCGGGCCAGCGGAAGATCCACCTCGAACAGATCGATCCGGGTGTCGGGTGGCGGACCGTTCATCTTCGACGAGCCCCACAGGCGTGGACGGGGACGGTCCTGTTGTCGCCGGGCGGAATCACCGGTCGGCGTGTTCGAAGAACGAGCCCAGCAGTTCCGCGCACGTTGCGGTCTGCTCCACGTGGGCGGCGTGTCCGGCGAAGGGCACGGGAACCGCCCAGGCCCGGGGGATGGCCCGGGCCATGTCGCGTGCGATCGTCAGGTACTTGGAGTCGTCGGTTCCGGCCAGGGCCAGGGTGGGTACGGGGATCGAACCCAGGTGGTCGTGCAGTGGCGTCATGGCCCCGGTTCCGGCTCCTCGCAGACTCGAGGCCAGACCTTCGGGGGAGTTCGTGAGTCGCTGGCGCCGTGACTGCTCCCACCAGGCCTCGCCCATGCGCTCCCGTAGCGAACGCCACATGGGCAGGGCCATCCAACGATCGACGAACGCCGCCGTCCCCTCGCTCTCGATGAATCCGGCGAGTTCCTCGTCGGCGTCGACCCGGAGGCTGCGTTCGCTCGGATCGGCCAGCCCGGGGGAGGCCCCGATCAGCGCCAGGGAGGCGATCACGCCGGGGTTGTGCACGGCCAGGCTCAGGGCCAGACGCCCCCCGAAGGAGTAGCCGACGAGGTGGACGGCCTCCAGCCCCAGACGGCGGAAGGTGTCGACCACCGACTCGACCAGTCCGTCCATCGACCACGATGACGGGTCCCGGGTGAACTCGGGTACCGGTGAGTCTCCGTGCCCCAGCAGATCCACGGTCACCCGGGGGCGGGGCACCAGAGCCGAGGCCAGCGAACTCATCGTGGCGCCCGAGCCGGTGAAACCGTGCAGTAGCACGACCGGCCGGCCCTCGCCGTCGTCGAGGTGGGTGGCGAGTTCGAGGGCATCGCCGCTCACGTCGACCCTCTGACCGCCTCGGCCACGGCGGCGGTGATTCTCCGATGCTGATCCACGTTCGCCGCGGTGTCCACGCGGACCCGGATCATATTCACCCCGCCGGTGGCGATCGACCGGCCGAGCAGTTGCGCGAGCTCTGTGGCGGAGCCGGCCTCGTAGACCTCGATTCCCCCGAACCGTCCGAGGTCGGACAGTTCGATCCCCGGTGGCGTGTGGAACAGCCGCTCGAACTCGTGGCCGTCGACCAGTTCGGTGACCGGCAGGAACGAGAAGATTCCGCCACCGCCGTTGTCGGGTACGACCACGGTCAGATCCACCCCGGCGGCGACGGCGGCCGGGAGAGCCCCGAGATCATGGAGGAGGGCCAGGTCGCCGATGTGGAGGACGACGGGACGATGACCTCCGCCGATCGCCAGACCCACGGCGGTGGCCGTCAACCCGTCGATGCCGTTCGCGCCCCGGTTGGCGTACACCGCCCGACAGGCCGCCTCCGGACGCCAGAACGAGTCCACGTCGCGCACAGGCATGCTGTTGGCGACCATCAGAGATGCCCCGGAAGGGACGTTGTCGGAAAGGACGCGGGCGATCCCGGCCTCCATGAGGGGCTCGGAGGCGAGTACTGCGTCGATCGCCGCCTGGGCAGAGGTCTCCGCCCGGACCCAGGAGCGGGTCCAGCTCGTCGTGCCGTGGGCCAGGTCCAGCGACCGGAGCCGGCGGGTGGCGGCCGAGCACAGTTCCCCCGGTGGTCCGGCCAGTACCTCGGTGAGGGTGAAGCTGGCCTCGTTCCATCTGCGGTGGGGGTCGATCAGCACATGATGATCGGGCGGGTGTCGCTCCAGCCAGAGTCGGAGGGGCTTGCTGGTGGGCGACGAGCCGAATCGGAGTACGACGTCGGGTTGATGGACGTCAGCCCACCGGGCCGACCGGAGGATCTGGTCGTAGGCACCGATCACCGGGCAGGGCTCCCCCGAGTCGGCCGGGTCCACGAACCTGAGCTTGGATGTGGGCTCGGCGAGGAGTGGCCAGCCGGTGGCCCGCGAGAGTTCCCGGATCCCTTCCGCCGTGGCCGGATCGGTGTCGAGGGGCCCGACCACTATCAGACCGAGTTCGTGGTCGGCGGCCAGTTCGGCCAACCTCACGACCTCGAAGGGTCGGGAGTAGGGGCCCGGCGGGGTGACGCGCACGAGCGGGTCGGTCGGCGGAGTGGGTACGGTCGTGCCCGGTTGGGGTCCCAGGGGCTCGCGGAACGGCCAGTTCAGATGGACCGGTCCGGGGTCGGGATCGGTCGCACTCACGAAGGCCCGGGCCGCCACCCTTCGGTACCAGCCGGGATCCACCGCCGGACCCGGCACCGCCAGTTCCGCCGACCACCTCACATTGGGCCCGAAGATCCCGTTCTGGTCGATGGTCTGGCCCGCCCCCCAGCCCCGGAGTTCCGGAGGTCGGTCCGAGGTCACGACGATCAGCGGCACTCCGCCGTGGCCGGCCTCGACCACCGCCGGGAGGTAGTTGGCGACAGCGGTCCCCGAGGTGCACACCAGCACCACGGGTCGTTCCGAGGCCCGGGCCCGGCCCAGGGCGACGAATCCGGCGTCGCGTTCGTCGAGATGGATCTGCAGATCCAGTCCCGGGGTCCGGGCGGCGGCCACGAGCAGTGGCGTGTTGCGCGAGCCGGGGGAGGCGACCACCGCCTCCACGCCGTGGGCGAGCAGTTCGGCGAAGAAGCCACGACAGCTCTCCTGGAGGAGGTCCCGTGACTCCGAGGTCGGGACGGGGCCCGACGGCTCAGCGGGGGAGGACATCGAGGAGGGCACCCAACTTCGTGCGGGTCTCCTGCAGCTCATCGACGGGAACCGATCTGCCCACGATTCCGCCCCCGGCGAACAGGGTGGTGGTGTCGGTGTCCGAGGAGTGGAGAGCCGACCTCAGTCCCACTCGGAACTCCCCCTGACCCTCGGTGTCCAACCAGCCGATCGGGGCGGTGTACCAACCGCGGTCGAGACCTTCGTGGCGGGCGATCCACTCCAGGGCGGCCGGGGTGGGGGTACCGGCCACCGCCGGGCTGGGGTGGAGGGTCTCGACCAGATCCAGGATCCCGATTCCGGTCGGTCGCCGACCGGTGATCGGCGTGTGCAGATGCTGGATCCCGGGGATCCGGAGAACCTCGGTGGGCCGGTCGGGGTCGAGTTCCACACCGGCGGCGCGGAAACCGGCCCGTAGGTGATTCACCGCGAACCGGTGCTCGTTCTGCTCCTTGACGGAGTGCCACAGCTCCTCGGTCAGGGCCCGGTCCGAGGCCGGGTCGGTGCCGCGCGGGCGGGATCCGGCGAGGGCCGAGGTCTCGACCGTGGGACCGTCGACGGACACGAGACGTTCGGGAGACGCCCCGAAGAACGTCACCGGCCCGATGCGATGGGCGAACACCGCACAGCTCGGGAACCGATCGCGAAGGCGGGCCAGCCAGCAGTCGAGATCGACCCGGCCTATCAGCTCCACCGAGCGGGCCAGCACGACCTTCTCCAGTCGACCCGCCTTGATGTCGTCCACCGCCCGGGCGACGATGCCGGTGAAGTGGTCGGCGGTGGTGTCCACCACCCGGGCGTCGAACCCGTCCCGGGGGCAGGGGCTGGTACTGCTCCCGGAAGATTCGACGGACGGGGGGTTCTCGGCCACCTCATCGAGGAGTTCGAGGGTCTGGGCCAGACGAACCTGGGCCCGGCGGGGGTCGGCGGCGATCGAGGTGACCGACCAGCGGGAGCCACGTCTGACCACCTGCAGGGCGGGGACCGTGAGATTCCCCGTGCCGAAGGCGGACCAGGCCGGTATCGCCCGGGAGCGCCCGTGGGTCTCCGCGCCGATGTCGCCGGTGAAGGAGAAACCGCCGACGATCACGGATCGAACATCGCGGAGCTGCCCTGCGACGTCGTCGACGAACCGGCGGGCCGAGGCGAAGCGGTGGCCTCGGGGCGGGGGGGACCACTCGGCGGCCCGACCCCAGGTGAGGAGGGAGTCGGCGCCGTCGGGCCTCAGCCAGATGAACGAGTCGGGGTCGGACAGCCGGCTGCGAACCGCGACCAGATCAGGCGCCACGTCCACCGAGGCCGTGACACCGTGCAGCGCCACCGGTACTCCGGTGGGTGGCCCGGTGGTGAGGGTGGTGGAGGTCACGGGCGGTTCTCGGTTCGCAGCGCCGGTTGGATGGGCCTTCCGGTGGTGAGGGTGGTGGAGGTCACGGGCGATCCTCGGTTCGCAGCGCCGGATCAGCGATCCTCGCGGTGGCGGTGTCGACGAGGGTCTGCGTGAAGTGATCGGCCACCAGGTCGCCGATGAGAGGCACGAGTCTTCGGATCATCTCCGCCGTCCCTTCGTGGTCACCGCGGGGGAGGTGGCGTCCGAACAGCTCCACGGCCTCGGCAACGACCGACTCCACGTGGTCGGCGTGGCGCAGGGCCAGGGCCACGAGTTCGTCGAGGGGAACACCCGATTCCAGCAGGGCCCGGCCGGCCTCGAGCATGTCGAGGGCCCTTTGGTCGAAGACGTCGGGTCCGGCTCCCGAAGGACGGATCAGACCGGTGTCCACGGCCAGGCGCACCAGTTCGGGATCCAGCCCCGAGGCCGCCACCAGTTCGGGATAGGTCAGGGTGGTGGCGGTCTCACCGGCCAGGGCCGCCAGCCGTGGATCGGTGCGGTCGTTGGCCAGCCGTCGGATCTGCTCGAGGGTGAAGCCCTGTTCGGAGAGGTCGCGGATCCGTTCCAGGCGTTGGCGGTGGCTGGGGCCGTAGACGGCCCGACGCCCCTGACGCCGGGGTGGGGGAACGAGGCCCAGCTTCTGGTAGTAGCGGATGGTGTCGACGGTCAGTCCGCTGACCGCGGCCAGTTCGTCGACCCCGTACTCGGGTTGGGTGGACCGCGGGGGTGAGGAGGGGCCGGGCATGGCCCCATTGTAGGAGTTATTACTCTGAGAGTGACAACTCCCATAGTCCGGGCCGGAATCGCGGATGCGGAACCGGGTCGGGTTGGGCCACCGGGCTCAGTTGACCATCTTCTCCCGGCCCTCCCAGTAGGGGGCCCGCAGCTTGAACTTCTGGAGCTTCCCGGTGGCCGTACGGGCCAGCTCGTCGCGGAACTCCACCGAGGTGGGGCACTTGAAGTGGGCCAGGCGCTCCCGGGTGTAGTCGATCAGCTCCCTCTCGGTGGCCTCGGTCCCCGGAGCCAGAACCACCAGGGCCTTGACGGTCTCGCCCCACTTCTCGTGGGGAACCCCGATGACGGCCACCTCGGCCACGGCGGGGTGGCTGAACAGGGTGTCCTCCACCTCGATGGAGGAGACGTTCTCACCCCCGGAGATGATGACGTCCTTCTTGCGGTCGTTGATCGTGACGTAGTGATCCTCGTCCATCATCCCGCCGTCACCGGTGCGGAACCAGCCGTCGACTATGGCTTCCTCGGTGGCCTCGGGCTGGTCCCAGTAGGCCTCCAGGATGTGGTTGCCGCGGGCCAGGATCTCCCCCTCGTCGTCGACGCAGACCTTGATGCCGAGGGTCGGTGATCCCGCCCTCACCAGCTTGCGGGCCCGGCCCTCGGCGTCGAGGTCCTCGTACTCCCGACGATGTCGGTTCATGGTCAGCAGGGGAGCGGTCTCGGTGAGCCCGTAGATCTGGATGAACTCCCAACCCAGTTCGTCCTGCATACGGGCGATGGTCTGGGTGGGGGGAGGAGCGCCGGCGACGACCATGCGTACCCGGTCCCGCCCGGGGATCTCACCCTCCCAGTCCTGGGCCGCCTCCAGCACGGCGGCGACCACGGCGGGGGCACCGCACATCAGCGTGATGTCGTGCTCCTGAACCCTCCTGAGGATCTCGGGGCCTCTCACCTCGCGCAGCACCACCTGCTTGCAGCCCATACCGGCCAGGGCGAAGGGCATGCCCCAGCCGTTGCAGTGGAACATCGGAAGGGTGTGCAGGTAGTTGTCCCAGTCGTTGACGCCGGTGTGCCATCCGAAGGTCACGGCGTTCAGCCACACATTGCGATGGGTGAGCTGAACCCCCTTGGGGCGGGCGGTCGTACCGCTCGTGTAGTTGATGGTGGCGGTGGCGTCCTCGTCGGGTACGTGAGCCATGGGCTCCACCCCGTGCAGGTAGATCTGGTCGTCGGTGTCGGTCCCCATGACGATCATGTGGTCGACGTCGATCCCGGCACAGGTCTCGGCCATGGAGGGATCCACCAGGAGCATGCGGGCTCCGCTGTGGGCCACGATGTAGGAGATCTCGTCGTGGGACAGACGGAAGTTGATGGGAACGAACACCCGGCCGTGACCGGCCACGCCCCAGAAGGAGGTGAGCAGCCGGGCCGAGTTCTGGGAGACCATCGCCACCCTCTCCCCGAAGCCGATGCCGAGGTGATCGAGCATGGCGGCCTGGGCCCGGGTCAACTCGGCGAACTCCCGCCAGGTGAGGGATCCCAGGCCTCCTCCGGGGGGACTGGGTTCGTCCACCACACCGATGCGGTCTCCGTAGACGTTCTCGGCCCGGTACAGGAAATCCTCGATGGTCAGAGGCACCTTCATCTGATCACTCCCCCTCGCGTGTCGGGAGTCACACTCTAGGGGCCGCGCCGGCGGGTGGCCTACCGTGATGGGGCCCAACCGGCCCGACGTGCGAACAGGAGCCCGACATGACCGAGCCAGTTGCTCAGAACCCCGAATCGAGGATCTCCGACGCTCTCGTGGAGGTGGTGGATCAGGCCTGGGAGGCCAGGGATTCCCTCGGACCGGGGACCACGGGTGAGGTGAGGGAAGTGGTGGATCGAATACTGGATGCCCTCGACTCGGGAACGCTCAGGGTGGCCGACAAGGACTCCGGTGAGTGGGTCGTCCACCAGTGGGTGAAGAAGGCGGTGCTGCTGTCGTTTCGGCTCAATCCCATGGAGGTGATCGAGGGAGGTCCCGGTGGTGCCGTCTGGTGGGACAAGGTCCCCTCCAAGTTCGCCGGCTGGGGATCGGCGGAATTCGAGGCCGCCGGATTCCGGGCCGTGCCGGGTTCGATAGTGAGGCGGTCGGCCTTCATCGCTCCCGGCGCCGTCCTGATGCCCTCCTTCGTGAACGTGGGAGCCCGGGTGGGCGAGGGAACGATGATCGACACGTGGGTGACGGTGGGCAGCTGTGCCCAGATCGGCTCGGACTGTCATCTGTCCGGCGGTGTGGGCATAGGGGGAGTTCTCGAACCCCTGCAGGCCAATCCGGTGGTCATCGAGGACAACTGCTTCATAGGGGCCCGCAGCGAGGTGGTGGAAGGGGTCGTCGTCGAGGAGGGATCGGTGCTGGCGATGGGCGTGTTCCTCACCTCGTCCACCAAGATCGTGGACCGGGTCACCGGGGAGATCCACCGGGGTCGGGTACCCGCCTACTCCGTGGTCGTTCCCGGCACCCTCCCCGGCCGGCCACTCGCCGACGGCTCACCGGGTCCGGCTCTGTCCTGCGCGGTGATCGTCAAACGGGTCGACGCCGGCACCCGCTCCAAGACTTCGGTCAACGACCTGCTCAGGGACTGACCCTCCGGTCGTCGGCCGGGCCCTGTGAGTCGGGGCCCGGGTCAGGGTCCGGGGACGAGTCCACCACCGTCTGCCCGGGGTCGCCGACCGCGGCTCTCAGGGCGGATCGGGTGATGTCCATCGACGTGAGCACGAAGTAGAGGGCGAAGGCCACCACCCCGAGCAGCTTGGCCCCGTCCTCGAGAAGTATCCCCGTCGCCGTTCCACGGTTGATGAAACGATCCGCCACCACGGAGAACGCCAGGGCGGACAGCGACGAGATGAGCACGAGCCAGCGGGTCCGCAGCACCTCCGAACCGAAGTGGACGGCCCAGGCGACGGTGGGGGCCACCACCATGAGCATCGCCACGGCCTTGGATACGCCGAACAGGCTCGGCAGCACCCCCGAGTGCAGCCGCAACAGGTCGTCGACCAGCATCAGCACCGTGACCAGGGCCCCGTCGAGCAGGAAGCGGGCCGCTCCCGGTCGACCCGTACGGCCCGCCACCCAACCCCCCCACAGGGCCGACACCACCGCCGTGGTCCAGGCCAGGATTCCCAGATTGGAGAGCAGGCCCGCGTACCAGTGGGCTCCGGCCAGGGCGCTGGGGTCCAGGAACAGCTCCGCGGCGGGCACCGATCTCTGCAACCCGGCGGCGGCCAGCACGACCAGGGTTCCGGCCCACGAGAGAGCCAGGGGAACCACCAGCCGGAACTGACGTCGCCAGGCGAACCGTGTACGTCTCTCCTCCACCATTGACGGGTCGGCCCCGCCGCGCCCCGGCTAACCTCGGCGACGGTCGGCTCCCGCGGCCGGGTGAAAGGGAGGATCGATGGACGTCCATCTGGTGGACGGTACCTATGAGCTTTTCCGCTACTTCTACGCCCTGCCGTCCCACCTGACGGCCGACGGTCGGGAGGTCGCGGCGGTCCGCGGGGCGGCGGGCTCGGTGCTGTCGATGATCGAGGACGGTGCCACCCATCTGGCCGTGGCCACCGATCACGTCGTGGAGTCGTTCCGCAACGATCTGTGGCCCGGGTACAAGGACGGTTCCGACATGGATCCGGCCATCCTCTCCCAGTTCGATCTCCTCGAGGACGTGCTGACCGCGCTGGGGGTCACGGTCTGGCCCATGATCGAGTTCGAGGCCGACGACGCCCTCGCCGCCGGGGCCCAGCTGGCGGCGGCGGACCCCAGGGTGGACCGGGTGTTCATCTGCACCCCCGACAAGGATCTGGCCCAGTGCGTCGACGACCGTCGGGTGGTCCAGTTCGACCGTCGCAAGGGACGCATCGTCGACCAGGAGGGGGTGAGGGCCAAGTTCGGGGTGGAGCCGGGGTCGATCGCCGACTGGCTGGCCCTGGTTGGCGACGCCGCCGACGGATTCCCCGGGCTCCCGGGGTGGGGCGCCAAGTCGGC
>DRKF01000235.1 GCA_011051915.1 Acidimicrobiales bacterium
ACCGTATTACCGATCGACGGTATCCGCAGCCCCGACTCCCACCGGTCCGAACAGGTGATTCAGTCGGCCGTCGGTCCCGGGTCTGAACCGGTTGATGAATCCGCTTCATTCATGACGGATACTGAATCTCCATTCATGTCTGATGCCCGCCTCCGGTGGCGTCTCCTCCACCAGATCACGGCCACCACGATCGGCAGAATCCACAGGAAGGGGACGACCCAGCCCAGGGCAACCACCAGCAGGCCGGCCAGGGTGGCCAGCACCTCGAGGCTGGAGCCCAGGGCGTCACCGAAGCCGGGTAGCGAATCGTCGGGAACGGCGTCGAGGGTCAGGGGACGGGTCGATCCCTGCTGAATCTCGACCGCTGGTCGATCCACACCCGGACCGCTGACGTCGGCCAGGGCGAACACGGCCGGATGGGCGGTGAGATCCCGCTGCAGGATCGTCTCCTGAGCCAGCACCAGGCGGGCACCGGGGGCCAGGGGCTGCTCGGGATCGCCCTCGACGGCGATCAGGTCCGAGGTGACCACCTCGAGGCTGGAGCTGACAATCTCGAAATCCGTCACCGGTGCCTCACCCGTGTTGGTGATCACGTAGCAGACGGTCATGTCGGCACCTTCGTCCAGAGTGAGGCTGGAGGTCCCGGGGCAGTTCTCCCCGGAGTCGTGGCCGCCGTACGCCGACACGTCGAACCGGAGCTCGGCTTCGGGTATCGGCGGAATCCGTGGGGTGATCGTGAGCACGATGGTGGCCAGCGAAACCTGGGCCTGGATCGTCCGGAGCTGGCCCTTGAGCTGCTCCAGAAGCGTCTCCCGCTCCAGGAGTTGGGCCTCCAGCCGGGAGATCTCGTCGAGGTTCCCCGCCGAGTCCAGCAGGTTCCTCAGCCTCTCGACACTGCGTTCGGCGGTGAGGATCCGGCTCTCGAGATCGACCACTCTCTCGGTGACGTCGTCGGTGGACACGCTCTGGGACACCACCTCGCCGACACCGTCCAGGCGGGTGAGGGCCTCGGAGAAGTCCTCGGGCCGGACCTTGAACGTCAGCACGGTGATCACCTCCGGCTCGGTCGTGCTCCGCTGGCCGAAGAGCAGCCCACCCAGGGCCGCCATCTCCCGCATGGCGCTCTGGGCGGCACCGTCGACGTCGTCGACCTGGATGCTCACCTCGGCGGTGTAGATGATGTCCCGTCCTATGTCGGCCGGTTGAAGAGCGGCGGGTATCGCTCCCACCTCGCCTTCGGTCCCGTCGGCGGCGGGGACGGCCCCGCCGGAGGGGACGGTCGTCTGGGCCGACTCACTGGCGAAGCTCTCAGCCGACCCGGCATCGCCGGCGGCGGGAGGTGAGGGAACGGTGGTGGCAGAGGCTGCTTCGAAGTCCGAGGCGCTGCTGTCGCCGGAACCGGAACCGGAACAGGCGGCGGCGAGCAGCAGCAGCGCGGCGAGGACTGCGGCCAGAGGAATCCACGAACGGGACTGCTCCCCGGATCCGGGCTGGTCTGGGTGGCGGTTCACGGCTACTCCCACGGGGTCGCGGCTGGTTGACTGGCTCATGGGACGAACCCGGAAGCTCATCGGGTTCCCGGGCCGGACCAGAGGTCACCGATTCGTAACCTGGCGCCGGGCCGGATCAGAGGTCACCGGGTTCCCGGGCCGGACCAGAGGTCACCGGTTTTCAACTTGCGCCGGGCCGGATCAGAGGTCACCGATTCGTAACCTGTCCGGGCCGGATCGGAGGTCACCGGCTCCCAACCCGCCCCCGAATAGGGTTCTGAGGCTGTCTATGGTGCTTCGGTGGCTGACAAACGTGCTTCGGAGCCCCTAACCGCCCGCTTGGGGCGGTTGCGACCCGGTCGACGGTGGTGGGTGCTGCCGGTGGCCCTGGCATTGCTGGCCGCCGCCTGCGGATCCGGCGGAGATTCCGACGTGGCGGGCGTTTCGGAGCCGACGACCACGGAGGCTGCCGCCGTCTCCACCCCGGGGGAGTCTCCGCCGGATCCTTCCACCACGCTCGGTCCCGATGAATCGGCCGGCGGTGAGACCCTCCAGGATCTTCCCGCAGCAGGACCGGCCTCCGGGCCGGTGGTCGTCTCCACCGCCGACGGCGAGACTCTCACCGCCGAGGTGTTCGCACCCGGGGCCGCGGTCCGCGGCGGGGTGGTCCTGGCCCACATGAGGGGGGCCAACAAGGAGACCTGGTTCGACTTCGCCCGCACCCTCGCCGCCGAGGGGTACACGGCCGTCGCCTTCGACTTCCGTGGGTACGGGGGTTCCAGCGGCGACAGGGACACCGATCTCGACCTGGACATCGCCGCTGTCGTGGACTACCTGCGATCGGCGGGAGTGGATCGGGTATTCGTCATGGGGGCCTCGATGGGTGGCACCGCCACCGTCTTCGAGGGTTCCCAGCTGGATCTGGCCGGTCTGGTCAGCCTCTCAGGGCCCAGCTCGTTCGCCGGGCTCGACGCCCTGGGGGCGGCGGCCCGCCTCGACGAACCCGCCCTGTTCGTGGCGGCGGAGAACGACTCCCCCTACGCCGATCACGCCCGTCAGATGGGCGAGGCGGCCGGCGCCGAGGTGGTGATCCTCTCGGGCCACAGCCACGGAACGAACCTGTTCGGGGATCACGGTCCCGAACTCACCGATCTCCTGCTGAACTTCCTGGCGGCGGGCTCCTGAGCGCTCGGGTTCAGTGCGGGCGGGTGTGGCCTCGTAGTCTGGGGCTGTTCCTCGCGGCCGGCTCCTGAGCGCTCGGGTTCACTGTGGGCGGGTGTGGCCTCGTAGTCTGGGGCTCTTCCCCTGACCTTCGGAGGTACAGATGGCCGGCATGGAGGGAACTCCCGATCTCTTCGCCCTCGACGCCCGACTGGGCGACGAGGAGACCATGATCCGCGACACCGTCCGGCGCTTCGTCGACAGTGAGTTTCTGCCGGTCGTCGCCGAGCACTTCGAGGCCGGCACGTTTCCCGAGGAGCTGATCCCAACCATCGGGGAGATGGGCCTGTTCGGTATGCACCTCGAGGGGTACGGATGCGCGGGGGCCTCCGCCACGGCCTACGGGATCGCCTGCCGGGAGCTGGAGAGGGGGGATTCGGGCCTCCGCAGCCTGGTGTCGGTGCAGGGGTCACTCTGCATGTTTCCGATCTGGCGCTACGGGTCGACCGAGCAGAAGGAGAGGTACCTGCCGGGAATGGCCGCCGGGGAGATCATCGGGTGCTTCGGGCTGACCGAACCCGACCACGGCTCCGATCCCGCCAACATGAGTACCCGGGCCGTGCGCAGGGGTGACGAATGGGTCCTCAACGGGGCCAAGAGGTGGATCACCAATGCCGGTATCGCCGACATCGCCATCGTGTGGGCCCGCAGCGAGGAGGGCATGAGGGGGTTCATCGTCCCGACCGACACCCCCGGTTTCGAGGCCCATCGGATACACGGGAAGCTCTCGTTGCGGGCATCGGTGACGGGCGAGTTCTACCTCGACGATGTCGTGGTACCCGAGGAGAACCGGCTGCCCGACGCCCTGTCCATCGGGGCGCCGTTGAGCTGCCTGAGTGAGGCCCGCTACGGAATCGCCTTCGGGGTGGTGGGCGCGGCCACCGCCTGTTTCGAGTCGGCCCGGGACTACATGCTGGAGCGGCCGCAGTTCGGACGGCCCCTGGCCTCGTTCCAGATCAGCCAGATCAAGTTCGCCGACATGCTCACGGCGATCACCAACTCCCAGCTCCAGGCCTTCCGCCTGGGGGAACTCAAGGAGGCCGGTGAGATCCGCCCCGTCCACATCTCGATGGCCAAGCGTCACAACGTCCGGGCTGCCATCGACGTGGCCCGGATGGCCCGGGCCATGCTCGGGGCCAACGGCGTAAGCCTCGAGTATCCCCCGATCCGTCACATGGCCAACCTCGAGTCGGTGCTCACCTATGAGGGCACCGAGGAGATCCACGGCCTGATACTGGGCCAGGAAATCACGGGGATTCCCGCCTTCCGCTGATCCGCTGACCCCTGGGCCGGGGCAGCCGAAGTGGGCCGGGGAACCGGGGGAGCAGGCCGCTCGGTTCAGGCCTTCCCGTTGCGTACCAGGTCCACGAAGGCGGCGAACAGGAGATCGTGGCCTTCGATGGTGACCTTCTCGGGGTGCCACTGGACGGCGATGAGGGGGACGTCGGGATCCTCGGGCTCGAGGACCTCGATGGTGCCGTCCGTGGCCCGTCCGGTCACCTTCAGACCGGGGGCGACCCGGTCCACGGCCTGGTGGTGAATGGAGTTGGTGGTCACCCGGTCGGATCCGTACACCCTGCTGAGTTGTGAGCCGGGTTCGAGGATCACCTCGTGGCGGTGGCCGAGCAACTCCTCGGGGGTGGTGCCGAACGGGGGGTGGTCGGTGCCGGGAACGGAGATGTCCTGGTGGAGGGTGCCCCCCAGAGCCACGTTGACCACCTGGATTCCCCGGCAGATACCGAAGACCGGCTTGCCGGTGTCCACCGCTGCCCTCACCAGGGCCAGTTCACTGGCATCGGCGGCGGGATCATGGGTACGGGGATTGTCGGGAAGCGGTGCCCCGTAGAAGGACGGATCGATGTCGTTCCCCCCGCAGATCACCACGGCGTCGAGACGATCCACCACCCCCGGTGCGTCCTCCGGCCGGTAGTGGGTGAGCAGGACGGTGGCGGCGTCGTGGGCCTCGATGGACTCCACGTACTCCGTGGCCAGGGTGAACAGGTCGGTCTGCGGGCCCAGGAACGTGGGCAGCTTTCGACGCCAGAGCGACATTCCGATGACAGGCTTCATCCCCGCACGCTACCGGTGGTGCATCCGGGTCCGGCTCCCGAAGCTACCGGTGGTGCATCCGGGTCCGGCTCCCGAAGCGACCGGTGGTGCATCCGGGTCCGGCTCCCGAAGCGACCGGTGGTGCATCCGGGTCCGGCTCCCG
>DRKF01000236.1 GCA_011051915.1 Acidimicrobiales bacterium
CCATGACCTTGAACGCCAGATCGCTGTCGGGCCCGAGGAGCACCCGTTCCCCCGTGTCGAGGGCCATCCAGATCTCGCCGTCGGACTCCAGGTAGAGGCCCTGGATCCGGGGGCGCAGCACGGCGGGGGCCAGGGCCGCTACCTCCAGCAGGGGGCCGCTGTCAGCGGCCAGTGAGGTGCCCGGGGCACCGGCGGACAGTACCCCGGTTATTCGGGGCAGCCCCGGGGGAACCTCCACCGCGCCGGTGAGGACACGACCCTCCGAATCGACCAGGACCCACACGTCGGGAGCGGCCAGAGCGGCGGCGGCGGGCTGCCTCTCGGTGACCTCTATGACCACCGAACCCGTCCAGGACCTCGACACGTTGGCGTCGGCCACCCAGGGAAGGGCCTCGACCCGGCGGGTCACGGCCGCAGTGTCTACGTCGATCAGGGGCTGCCCCACCGTGATCCCCGAGGCGGCCTCGATCTCGGCCAGAGGTGTACGTACCAGTCCCTCGTATCCGACCGTGTCCACCGCCATGAGGGGTGACCTGAGGGTCAGCCACACCATGACGACCAACGACACCAGCGCCAGCAGGAACAGCAGCCGGTGCAGGCGGCGACGACCCTGGGCCCGACGTACCTGGGCCCGGCGTTTCCTGATGCGGGGATCGACCGCTACGGCGGTCATCGAATCCCGCCTTCGGCGAAGGTTCGTCCCGCCGAGCCCCGACACGTGCCGGCGATGCCCCGCAACAGTTTCGGTGTGGGTGTGTAGCTCAAGGTCTCCCTGCCTGACACGGGTTGGGCGGCCGCTTCGGGGAACTCCCTTCGGCGGGCCCGAACATGGGTACCACCGCGGCGTCGACCCGGCGCGGACCTCTCCCGGCTCCGGAAGGGACGGCCCGACCACGGGTTCACAGGTACTCCCGGTTCACGGCCGCCAGACGCCCCAGGAGCTCGGGATCGAACCCCACCAACCTGATCTCGGTTCTCAGGTGGACACCGTGGTCCCGGCTGACGCGATCTGCCACGTACACCATGAGCCGGGCCACGTCCTCGGCCGAGCCACCCTCGTCGGCCTGTATGAAGTTGGCGTGCTTCTCCGAGACCTCGGCGGTCCCCAACCTCATGCCCTTGAGACCGGAGCGGTCGATCAGGAGCCCCGCCGGAACGGAGCCGTCATCGGGATTCACGAACACCGAGCCCGCGTTCTGACCTCCGGGCTGATGGTCACGCCGCCATGCCACTATCTCCGAGAGCTTCTCCTCGCCGGACGCCACGTCACCGGGCCGCAGACGCAGTGTCGCCTCCAGTACCACCTGTGCCGGCCCCACCTCCGAACCGCGGAACCTCAGTCCCAGGGAGTCGCGACAGCGCACCGCCACCCGCCCGGCGTCGAGATCGAGAACCCGGGCGGACTCGAGGACCTCGGAGATGTCGCTGCCGTGACCTCCGGCATTCATCCTCACGGCACCCCCCAGTGAACCGGGTACCCCGACGGCCCACTCGAAACCGGTGAGCCCGGCGGCGACCGTACGTCGGGCCAGTACCGGTAGGAGCACCTGACCTCCGGCCACGACCTTGGGCGGCCGTCCATCGGTGTCGATCGTCACCCGGGCGAAGTCCTCGCCCAGATCGAGTACCAGGCCGTCGAATCCACGATCGGAGACCAACAGGTTCGAACCACGGCCCAGTACCAGCACCTTCACCCCGGAACGCCGGATCGCCTCCGACACCAGGGCCACATCGGTGTGGTCCGTCAACTCGACGGTGACCGCCGCTGGCCCGCCGACGCGGTACGTCGTTCGCCTGCCCAGTGGTCGATTCATCGCGGCGACATCGCCGAGGATCTCGGCCGCCGCCCTGGTCTCGTCGGACCAGGGGACCTCCGACGTGTCAGCCATCGGCCGACCCCAGGAGCGATATCACCTCGTCGGGAAGATTGGTCAGATCGCCCGCCCCGAGGCTCAGACACAGGTCACCGGGGGTCAGGAGTTCGGCCATGAACCCCGCCAGTTCGTCCCGCTCGGACACGTAGTGGATGTTCGTGCCGGGGTGAGCGCCGGTGACGGCCTCGACCACCAGCTCTCCGGTGATGCCCGGCCTCGGGTCCTCCCCCGCGGAGTAGATACCGGTCACCACGACCACATCGGCGTCGGTGAAGGCATCGGCGAAGTCCCGCCACACCGCAGCGGTCCGGGAGTAGCGGTGAGGTTGGAACACCGCCACGACCCTCCGGGGCTCACAGGAGCGGGCCGCCGCCACCGCCGCCTGCACCTCGGTGGCCAGATGGGCGTAGTCGTCGACGAATCTCACCCCGGCGGCGTCGCCGCGGAACTCGAATCGGCGGGCCACACCGGCGAACCTCTCCAGCGCTCTGACCGCGGCCTCCGGATCGGCCCCCAGCTCGAGGGCCATCGCCATGGCCCCGACGGCGTTCAGGGCGTTGTGGAGTCCGGGCACCGGCAGACGCACCGGGCCGTGCAACCGGTCCCCGGCCCTCACGGAGAACATGACACCCGTCGAGCGGTACTCCAGATCGACCAGGCGGTAGTCGGCGGTCTCGGAGCGGCCGTAGCCGACGGCCCCCACCCTCGCACCGACCGCGGCGGCGACCGGATCGTCGACGCAGACGATCCGAGGACCCGGGGCGTCGGAGCAGAACCGCTCGAACTCGGCGATGAGGTTCTCGAACGAGCCGTGGAACTCCAGATGGTCCCGATCGACGTTGGTGACCAGGACGGCCTCGGCGCCCAGGACGGTGAACGTCCCGTCGGACTCGTCGGCCTCGACCACGAACCAGTCTCCCCTCTCGTCCCAGGCCGACCCCGAACCGATCTCGTTGAGGTCACCCCCGATGATGAAGCCGGGATTCATGCCGGCCTCCACGAGGATCAGGGCCAGCATGGAGGTGGTGGTCGTCTTTCCGTGGGTGCCTCCCACGGCGACGGTCCGCCGCAGGGAGCAGATGGCCGACAGCATCTGGGCCCGACTCAGGACCTCCAGGTCCAGCCTCCGGGCCTCGACCAGCTCGACGTTGTCGTCGGGTATCGCGGTCGACCGCGTCACCAGTTCGCGGTCCGACACGAGATGGGGATCATGACCGACGGTGACCGACACGCCCAGCGCCCGCAGCCGGTCCAGGCCGTAGGACTCCTTGATGTCGGTCCCACTCACATCGTGCCCCTGGGCCGCCAGTACGGCGGCGATGGGGTTCATGCCGGGACCTCCGACACCGACCACGTGGATCCGGCGGGGACCGGCCAGATCGACGGTTCCGCTCGCCGTGGGTTGGCTCACGACGGGGACCTCGTGTGGTCGCCGCCGGCCGCATCGACGACCAGCCGGGCCACCTGCTCGGCGGCATCGGGACGGCCGACCGTGCGGGCCGCCCGTTCCAGTGCCGTGAGGTCGGACCCCAACATCTTCTCCAAGTCTGCCATCAGCCTTTCACCGTCGAGGGAACTGTCCGGTACAACTATGGCCGCCCCGGCCGAGGCCAGGGCGCGCGCGTTGTATGTCTGGTGATCGTTGGCGGCGATGGGCAGAGGGACGAGCACCGCCGGTACCCCGATCACGGCCAACTCGGCCACGGTGGAACCTCCTGCCCGGCACACCGCGACATCACATGCGGCGAGGGCCTCGGGCATTCGCTCCTCGTACTCCACCGCCTGGTAGTGGATGCCTCCGCTGCCGGCCTCCTCGATCCGGGGCTGGAGGGATTCCCAGTCGCGGTGACCGACGACATGGTGGACGGCCAGGTCGGAGCGGTCCCGCCAACGAGTGACGAGGTCGAGGACGGCGTGGTTGATCCGACGCGATCCGAGCGAACCGCCGAACGCGAGGATCACCCGTCGGTCCCCGGGCAGCCCCAGCTGCGAACGGGCCCCTTCCCGATCCCGGTGGGCGGCACGGTCGAGGATCTCCGAACGGACCGGGTTGCCGGTCACCACCTCGCGGGGCAGACCCACGCCCTCGGTCATCACCGCACTGGACCGGGCGAACCGACCGACAAGACGATTGGCCATACCGACCCGGGCGTTCTGCTCCTGGATGACCAGCGGGATTCTCAGTGCCACCGCCGACACGGCCGCGGGTACCGCCGCGTAACCCCCGAGGGACACGACCACGTCAGGGCGTTCCCGGCGCAGCATGCGCCAGGCCATGAGGACCGCCCGTGCGATGTCGACCGTGTTGCGGATGTTGGCCGCCGTGAGGCGTCTCTCGATTCCCCGACCCGGCAGCACCTCCAGGGCGAACCCGGCGGCGGGTACGGCCTCCACCTCGATGCCGCGACGGCTCCCGACGAAGATCAGGTCCTCTGCCTCGAGCCCACCGTCGACGAGGGCCCGGGCGATGCTCAACCCCGGTACCACGTGGCCGGCGGTTCCCCCTCCGGCGATTACGACCCTCATCGGACGGGCTTCCCCGAACGGCCGCCATGCCCGGCTGCGAGAAGGTCAGCCTTGTCAGCCATGGCTCTCCGGCACCGCCCGGGCCCTGACCACGGGACGACCCCGACGGGCGACGTTGAGCAGGATCCCGGTGGCGGCCATGGTCACGAGCAGCGAGGAGCCCCCGAAGGACACGAACGGCAGGGTGACCCCGGTGATGGGCAGCAGGCCGACCACTCCGCCGATGTTCACGAACGCCTGCACGAGGAGCCACATCGTCACCCCGGTCGCCAGCATCCGACCCAGCAGGTCCGGGGCGCGGTAGGCGGCTCTCAGACCGAGGAATCCGATCAGGGCCACCATGGCGAGTACGGCCATGGTGCCGATCAGGCCCAGTTCCTCACCGATGATCGCGTAGATGAAGTCGGTGTGGGAGTTGGCCAGCCATCCCCACTTCACCCGACTCTCCCCGAGCCCCACCCCGCTGCTCCCACCGTTGGCCAGCCCGGCGAGAGAGTTGAGTGGCTGCCACCCCACACCCCGGGGGTCGGCCCAGGGGTCCCGGAAGGCCACGATCCGGCGATAGCGGTAGGGCGCCAGTCGGGCCAGCAGACCCGCGGCCAGCAGACCCAGCCCGGCGAATCCGCCCAGCGGCCGGAGGGGGACACCGGCGGCGAACAGCATGGTGGCGGCCACCATGGCGATGATCAGAGTGGTGCCGAGGTCGGGTTCGGCCAGGATCAGGAGCATGAGCGGGGCCATCACCACGATCGTGGTGTGGATACTGCGCCTGCGGTCGCCCAGACAGTGCTCCCGATCCGCCAGGAGGGTGGCCACGGCCAGAACGGTGGCGATCTTGGCCAGCTCCGAGGGCTGGAGACGCAGCGGCCCGGCGACGATCCAGCGGGTCGACCCGTTCACGTTCACGCCCACGGCCAGCACCGCCACCAGCAGGGCGAGGACGGCTCCGTACACGAACCACGAGATCCGCGGCCACAACCGGTAGTCGATGTTCATCGTGGTCACCATCGCCACGGTTCCCAACGCCACCCACACCAACTGGCGGTTGAAGTAGCTCCAGGAGTCGCCGTTGTCGGTCAGTGAGGTGACCGAGGAGGCCGACAGCACCATCACCAGACCGAAGAGGTTCATCACCAGGACGATCGCCACGAGCATCACGAAACCCCGGTCCCCCGCCGGGCCCGACGACGCCGGTGCCGGACGGGTCCCGGTCCGAGCGCGGGCCCGGGAGCGGGATCCGCGGCGTGAGTCTCCGATGGCCGTCGTCATCTGCGGTCTTCCTCCATGGATTCGATCGTCCGCGCCACGATTCGGATGAACTCGTCACCCCGTTCGGCGTAGTTCCGGTAGGCGTCGAAGGACGCACATGCGGGTGAGAGCAGCACCGCGTCGCCCGGCATCGCCAGACGACCGGCCGCCTCCACCGCCGCGGCCATGTCCGAGGCCGTCACGACCGGCACGGTGCCCGAGAACAGCTCGACCAGAGCCGGTGCCGTCTCCCCCATGGCGACCAGGGCCCGGATCCGAGGGGTGACCGCCAGGAGCGGCGCGAGATCCAGGCCCTTGTCGCTGCCTCCGGCCAGGAGAACCACCGACTCGAATCCCGAGACGGCCGCCACCGCGGCTTCCGGTGTCGTGGCCTTGGAATCGTCGTACCAGTCGACCCCGCCGGACCGGGCGATTCTCATCAGACGGTGCGGCAGTCCCTCGAATCTCCGCAGCACCCGGGCCATGGGCTCGGGCTCCACGCCGCAGGCCGCGGCCGCGGCCACCGCCGCCAGGGCGTTGGCGACGTCGTGGGGCCGGTGGCGGGCCATCTGATCCACCGCCACGACCCGGCGCCCGAGCTGATCGACGATCCACCCCCCGACCACCTGGGCCTGTCCGGCCAGGACCAGGCCCTCGATCACGGTGCCGCCCTCACCGAAGCCCACGACCTCGGCCGTGGTCCCGAGGGCCTCGGCCTGGATCTCCGGACCCGACATCGGCACCACGACGGTGTCCCCCGGGCCGGCGAGGGCCCAGATCCGGCTCTTGGCCCGGCGGTAGGAGTCGATGTCACCGTGCCAGTCGAGGTGGTCGGGCGCCAGGTTGAGCCACACCGCCACTCTCGGGTGGAACAACCTCGCCCGCTCCAGACGAAAGCTCGAGGCCTCGACCACGAACCATTCGGTCTCCCGCCGAACATCGCGGTCGATGGCCTCCACCAGGGGGATCTCGGTGTTCCCGGCAGCCACGGCGGAATGACCCCCGGCCTGCAACATCGAGGCGATCAGCGTCGTGACGGTCGTCTTGCCGTTCGTCCCGGTGACGGCCACGATCGGGCGGTCGTCCCAGGAGGCGGCCAGATCCAGTTCACCGACGAGGGGTACTCCGAGGCGATCGGCCAGGGTGTAGATCGCGTGTCCCCGGGGCACACCGGGGCTGGGTACCACCACGTCCGCCCAGAGAACCATGTCCTCGAGCTCAGCGACGTCGGGGGCCTCGACGAGGTCGATGCCCCGGTCGGAGGCCGCGATCCTGGCGGCATCGGTCGGACGGTCGTCGGCGGCACGGACAGCCATGTCCCGACGCAGGCAGGAGTCGGCCACGGCACGTCCGGTGATCCCCATGCCGACCACCAGGATCCGCCGGGGGTCCCCGACCGCCGGCCGGTCTCCGTTCGTGGCACGGGCCTCTCCCGCGGGTTCGGCCTTCACAGCGCACCCGAGCCGGTCTCGAGCCCGCCGAGACTGATCCAGTCGGCGAGGTAGATGCCGATGGCCAGCATCACGCACAGGCCGTTGATGATCCACAGCCTGATCAGCACGGTCGTCTCGGGCCAGCCGGCCAGTTCGAAGTGGTGGTGGACGGGTGCCATGCGGAAGATCCGGCGACCGGTGAGCTTGAAGCTGGCCACCTGCAGGACCACCGACACGGTTTCCAGGACGTACAGACCGCCGATGATGGGCAGTAGGAGCTGGGTGTCGAGGAGCAGGGCCAACCCGGCCAGGGCCGTACCGATGGCCAGCGAGCCCGTGTCGCCCATGAAGATCTGCGCCGGGGGTGCGTTCCACCAGAGGAAGCCGATGCACCCTCCGGCCATGGCGGCGGAGACGATCGCCAGGTCGAGGGCGTGGGACACGTGGTACACCTCGGGATGGCGAAACGCCCAGAACCCGATGATGATGAAGGCGGTGAATCCGAGGGCCGCCGAACCCGACGCCAGGCCGTCGAGACCATCGGTGAGGTTCACCGCGTTGGACATCGACAGGATGATCAGAACCGCCCACAGGATCCACAGGGGCCGTCCCAGATCGATCCCCGGGGAGTCGAAGCGGGCGAAGGAGATCGTGGTGGCGGCGTTGGCCCAGGTGACGGCCACGGTGGCGAACCCGACCGCCACGGTCAGCAGACCGATCATCTTGGTTCTCTTGTTGAGCCCGAGGTTCCTCTCGCGCTTGACCTTGATGAAATCGTCGGCGAGTCCCACGACGGCGGCGGCCATGATGGTGCTCATGAGGGTCAGCCCGCTGTGGGTGAATATGGTCCCACCCCGGATGTGGCTGACGGAGTAGCCGACGAAGGCACCCCCGACGATCGCCACCCCACCCATGGTGGGGGTGCCGGCCTTGGTCATGTGCCCCTGGGGGCCGTCGAGGCGGATCGGCTGACCCACCCCGTGGTTCTGCAACCACGGAATCAGGTACTTGGTCCCGATCATCGAGACCACCAGGGAGATGGCCGCCGCCAGCAGTAGCGCGATCACGAGTCCGTCCCCCCCATCCGTTCCGCCAGGGCCGCGGCTGAGTGGGCCCGGTCGTCGAACTCGACGACCGTGTTGCCGGTGGTCTGGGTGGTCTCGTGACCCTTTCCGGCGATGATCACCAGGTCGGAGGGCTCGGCGGTGAGGATCGCGGTCCTGATGGCCTCGGCCCGATCGGCGATCGTCACGACGTTGCCCCGACCGACCAGTCCGGACCTCATCTCGGCGAGGATGTCGAGCGGGTCCTCCGATCGGGGGTTGTCCGAGGTCAGGACGACCCGATCGGCTCGGGCCTCGGCCATGGCGGCCATGACCGGTCTCTTGCCACGGTCCCGGTCGCCGCCGCATCCGATCACGACCACCACCCCACCGCGGGCCACCTCGCGGGCCATGTCGAGAACGGCGGCCAGGGCCTCGGGCTTGTGGGCGTAGTCCACGAGCACGTCGATGTCGACCGGTGTGCCCGTGGCCGACCCGGGCGGCACCACCCTCTCGACCCGGCCCCTCACCGGCTCGACCGATGCCAGCCCCCCGACGATGTCGTCGAGGTCGGAGCCCATCTCGGCGGCGAGGGTCGCCGCCGCCACCGCGTTCGAGACGTTGAACCTCCCGGGGATGGGAAGTTCGATGTGCCGCCCCCGCCAGTCGAACGCGGAGCCGGAGGCTCCCATGACCAGCCCGGTGACGTCATCGAGTCCGAACTCGATCATCGGCAGGTCTCCCGACGATCCGCCCTCGGCCAGGAGCCGCCGGCCGTAGGGGTCGTCCCGGTTCACCACCCCGAATCCGACCCGCCGTGAATCGAAGAGAGATCTCTTGGCGGCGAAGTAGGACTCGACGTCGCCGTGGAAGTCGAGATGGTCGGATCCGAGATTCGTGAACAGGGCGGCGGCGAATCGGACACCCTCCACCCGGTGCAGGGTCAGGGCGTGGGACGACACCTCCGTGACCAGCGCTTCGGTACCGAGATCGCGCTCCCGGGCCAGGATGCGGTGCAGATCGGTCGATTCCGGGGTCGTCCTCCGCCCCGACAGGGTGCCCAGGATCGATGTCCTCCTGCCGCTCCGCCGCAGAATCGAGGCCAGGAGATGGGTGACGGTCGTCTTGCCCGCCGTGCCGGTGACACCGACCACGTCCAGATCCCGGCTCGGCCGACCCCAGACCTCGGCCGCGAACCGGCCCATGGCCCGCCGGGTGTCGGGCACCACGACCTGGGGCACGGACGCCTCCGACGGGCCCACCAGTTCCCGCTCGACCAGCAGGGCCGAGGCTCCGGCATCGACGGCGGCGGCGGCGAAGTCGTGGCCGTCGGCGGAGGATCCCACGACGCAGGCGTACAGTGCTCCCGCCGTTACCTCGCGGGAGTCGTGGGTCACATCGGTGATCACCGGGTTCGGTCGGTCGGACCCGACACCGTCAGGGGGTTCCACCAGTCGGATCGCTTCGAGGCCCGCTCCGACAGCCGCAACCAGACGGCGGAGGGATACACCGGAAGCCGGCTCATCGCCCACTGGCCGTTTCCCCCTCGGCATCGCCGGATACCCCGGCGTCCTGTTCGGTTCCATCGCTGACGGTGGGGTCTCCGGTCTGGTCGGCAGTCACGATCGAATCGCTGGGTGACACCCTCAGGGCCCTGAGAACGTACTCGCCGAGATCGGAGAAGAGGGGCGCGGCCACCGCACCGGCGTAGTACGGCTGCGGACTGTCGAGGACGACGACGATGGTCAACTCCGGGTTCTCCACCGGTACGAATCCGGCGAAGGTGCTCATGTAGTCGGTCTCGCTGTACCCACCGTCGGCCGACGCCTTCTGGGCCGTCCCGGTCTTGCCACCCACCTCGTATCCGGGGATGGCGGCCAGCTTGCCGGTGCCGTGGCGCACGACCAGCTGAAGCATCCGCCTCACCTCGAGCGCCGTCTCACTGGACACGACCCGGTGGGTCCGCGGTTCCGACAGTGGAACCACCCGACCGTCGGCGTCGACGGTCCCCCGCACCAGGGTCGGGGCCACGTAGACACCGTCGTTGGCGATGGTGTTGTATGCGGCGGCCAGCTGCACCGGGGTCACGGCGATGCCCTGCCCGAAGGCGATCGTCGCCAGTTCGGTTCCGTACCAGTCCTCCAACGGGGGAAGGATGCCCGCCGACTCACCGGGGACCGAGGCCGCACCATCGGGGCCGGTGGCCG
>DRKF01000237.1 GCA_011051915.1 Acidimicrobiales bacterium
CACCGCCGACTACTGGGGTATCGAGGGCAGCTTCCGTCGCAACGCCGATCGGCCTTTCGGGGCCTCGATGGTGGCCCTGGACGGGGCCCGCCTGGCCACGGGAAAGGACTTCGACCAGCAGGGTCAGGCCCGCGAGGGAGTGGTGGTCCTCGACCGCGAGAGCGCCACGGGGCTGGTCGAGGACCTCCGAGGTCGCCAACTCGAGGTGAACTCGGTCGAGTCCAAGCCCTACCGGCGACGCCCGGGAGCCCCGTTCATGACCTCGACCCTCCAACAGGAGGCCGGTCGGAAACTGGGGTTCTCCTCCTCCCGCACCATGAGGGCGGCCCAGAGGCTGTACGAGAGCGGCTACATCACCTACATGAGGACCGACAGCACCACCCTCTCGGGTGAGGCTCTGGGTGCGGCCCGCAAGCTCATCGCCGGCCGCTTCGGTTCGGAGAACCTGCCCGAGTCCCCCCGGCAGTACTCCCGCAAGGTGAAGAACGCCCAGGAGGCGCATGAGGCCATCCGCCCCGCCGGCACCACCTGGAAGAGTCCCGACCAGGTGGCCTCGGAGGTCCAGGGCGACGCGGCCCGGGTGTACGACCTGATCTGGCGGCGTACCGTGGCCAGCCAGATGATCGACGCCACCGGTCGCACGGTGACCATCCGCCTGGTCGGCGACACCTCGGGGGGGCATCGGGTGGAGTTCTCCACCAGCGGCACCGTCATCACCACACCGGGGTTCCGTCTCGCCTATGTAGAGGGCGAGGACCAGTTCGACGGGGACAGCCAGCAACTCCCCGACCTGGCCGAGGGCGACCGGGTCGACATCGAGCAACTGGAGCCCAAGGGCCACCAGACCACACCCCCCTCGCGCTACACGGAGGCCTCTCTCGTCAAGAAGCTCGAGGAACTGGGTGTGGGACGCCCCTCCACCTACGCCTCGATCATCGAGACCATCCAGGATCGCGGCTACGTGTGGAAGAAGGGATCGGCCCTGGTTCCGGCCTTCACCGCCTTCGCCACCGTCACCCTGCTCGAACAGCACTTCCCCCATCTCGTCGACTACGCGTTCACCGCCGAGATGGAGGACGATCTGGACCAGATCGCGGCCGGGGCTCGGGAGGCGGTGCCCTGGTTGAGGGACTTCTACTTCGGTCCCTCCGGGGACGAGGCCACAGGCGAGTCCGCCAACGGGGGACACGACCACTCCGGACTGAAATACATGGTGTCCGAGCAGCTCGGGGAGATCGACGCCCGCCAGATCAACTCCATACCCATAGGGGTGGACTCGGAGGGCAACCCGATCGTGGTGAGGGTCGGTAGGTACGGCCCCTACGTGCAGAGGGGCGACGACAAGGCCGGCATTCCCGACGACATCGCCCCCGACGAGCTGACCATCGACCGGGCGGTGGAGCTCCTCGAGGCTCCCTCCGGTGACCGGGTCCTGGGGGTAGACCCCGAGACCGGAGTCGAGGTGGTGGCCCGGGCCGGTCGATTCGGACCCTATGTGACCCTGGGGTTGCCATCCGACGACAACCCCAAGCCCAGGACGGCGTCGCTGTTCAAGGACATGGATCTCGAAACCGTCACTCTCGACGACGCCCTGAGGCTTCTGAGCCTGCCCCGGGTGGTGGGCACCGACGACGAGGGAGTCGAGATCACCGTCCAGAACGGGCGCTACGGTCCGTATCTCAAGCGGGGCAAGGACACCCGGAGTCTCGAGAGCGAGGAACAGCTGTTCACCCTCGACAAGGAGGGGGCGCTCGCCCTGCTGGCCCAGCCCAAGCGGGGCCGGGGGGCGGCCGCCAAGCCACCCCTGCGTGAACTCGGACCCGATCCGGTGAGCGGTGGTCAGATCCTCCTCAAGGACGGCCGATTCGGCCCCTATGTCACCGACGGGGAGGTGAATGCCTCGCTCCGCAAGGACGACGATCCCGAGACGATCACCCCTGAGCGGGCGGCGGAGCTGATCCAGCTTCGTCGTGAACGAGGCCCGGTGAAGAAGAAGGCCCGCAAGAAGAAGGCGACCACCAAGAAGAAGGCCCCGGCCAAGAAGAAGGCGACCACCAAGAAGAAGGCCGCCGCCAAGAAGAAGGCCCCGGCCAGGAAGAAGGCCGCCGCCAAGACCGTCGAACAGTAGGCCCGTCCCGATCGACGGACCGGCGGAGGATTCGCCGATCCCCGCCGACGGGACCGTTAGCCTGTCGGCCATGTCCGGTCCCACCCCTTCGCACCCGGGTATGGGCACGAGGCGTTCCGTACCCACGGCGAGCGCTGAGGTGGGAGCATCGTGACCACCGGGGCTGTGTATGTGGCCCTGGAGGGCTGGGAGGCCTCGGGCAAGTCGACCCAGGCCGATCTCCTGGCCGAGGTGCTGGAGGCGGTGAGGGTCCGGGAGCCGGGAGGTACGGCGCTGGGCGACGGGATCAGGGGCCTGCTGCTCCACGGGGCCGAGGTCGCTCCGCGGGCGGAGGCCTTGCTGTTCGCCGCCGATCGAGCCCATCTGATCGAGACCGTCGTCCGCCCCGCCCTCGAAGCGGGGCACAACGTGGTCTCGGACCGGAGCTACCTGTCGAGTCTGGCCTACCAGGGACACGGGCGGGGATTCGGGGTGGAGGAGCTGCGGAGGCTGAATCTCTGGGCCCTGGGCGGAACCATTCCTGATCTGGTGGTCTACCTGCACATGCCCCTGGAGCAGGCGGCCGCCCGTCTCGGTCATGACCGTGACCGCCTGGAGTCCGAGGCCGAGGCCTTCCACCGTTCGGTGGTCGAGGGCTACTCCGATCTGGTGCGGAACGATCCCGACCACTGGGCCGAGGTGGACGCCGGGGGATCCGTGGTCGAGGTCCAGAACCGGATCCGTTCGACCCTGGCCGAGAGGCTGGGTCTGGAGCTGCCGCTCCTCACCGAGGTCCGGACCGCCGAGCCCGTCCCGGAGCGCGGGGAGACCGTCACCGCCGAGCCCGCCCCGGAGAGCGGGGAGACCGTCACCGCCGAGCCCGTCCCCGAGCCCGGGGATGGATCGCGGTGACCGCTGAATCCCCGGTGGCGGACGGCGACCCGTCCCCACCCCCCGGCGATCCCCTGGGTGACCTCTTCGCCGACATCGTCGGTCAGCCCGAGGCCGTGGTCCGGCTGAGGACGGCCCTGCGGTCCCCGGTACCCGCGTACCTGTTCGTGGGTCCGGCCGGTTCGGGTAAGCGTCGGGCCGCCCGCGAATTCGCCGGAGCGTTGTTCGCTCGGGGCGATGGAGCACCCGGTGATGCCCTCGGCGAAGCCGCCACCGAGGAGGCCCGCCGGCATCTGAGGCTGGCCCGGGCGGAGACCCACCCCGATCTGGTGGTGGTCGAGAGGACCGGGGCGACGATCACCGCCGAGCAGGCCCGAGAGGTGGTCAGGGTTGCGTCCACCTCGCCGGTGGAGGCGGAGGTCAAGGTCCTGCTGCTGGTCGATTTCCACCTGGTCGGGGGTCAGGCGGCCATCGTGCTCAAAGCGGTGGAGGAACCTCCGCCGTCGACGGTGTTCGTGATCCTGGCCGAGGATGTTCCCCCCGAACTGGTGACGATCGCCTCTCGCTGTGTGAGGATCGACTTCCACGCGGTTCCGGTGAGCATGATCGAGGCCGATCTGATCGCCGCCGGAGTCGACGACACCACCGCCCGGGTGGCGGCCGAGGCTTCCGGGGGGGACCTGACCCGGGCCCGACTCCTGGTGGAGGACCCCGGGCTGGTCAGGCGACGACAGGCGTGGGCGGGGATCGCCGATCGACTCGACGGTACCGGAGCCCGGGTGGCGGACCTGGTGGACACGTTGATCGGTCTGGCCGACGAGGCCGCCAAGGTGCTCGAGGTCCGCCACGGGGCCGAACTGGCGGAACTCGAGGAGAGGGTCAGTCATTTCGGGGAGCGGGGCTCGGGTCGCCGGGCCCTCGCCGATCGTCAGAAGCGGGAGCTCCGCCGCGTTCGGGTCGACGAGTTCCGTGGTGGGCTGTCGGCACTGGGTGCCCACCTCAGGGATGAGCTGTCCGCCGGCCGGCTCCCCCCGGGAGCCGTGGTCGAGGCACTGGAACTGCTGGCCGGGGCGGCCCGGGACCTCTCGGCCAACCCGAATGAGAGGCTGCTCCTGTCGGCCCTGCTGCTCCGGCTGGGCGAGGTCCTCGGTGACGGCTGAGCCGGGGCGTCCCGAACCTCCCGGTGGGGACGGCTCTGTTGGATGAGGACGACGTCGAGGTGGAGGCCTCCCCGGGTGTCGGCCCGGAGGCCTCCGACACCGGCACCTCCGCCCGTTCCGAAGGTGGTCTGGGCGCGAACTACTGGAGGCTGTGGACCGCTTCGGTCGTGTCCAATCTCGGGGACGGTGTGGCGACGGTGGCGTACCCCTGGTTGGCGAGTTCTCTGACGCGATCACCCATCCATCTGGCCGGCGTGGCGATGGCCTCGCGGATCCCATGGCTCCTGTTCAGCCTGCCGGCGGGCGCGGTCACCGATCGGGTCGACCGGCGTCGACTGATCGTCGCTATGGACTCATTCCGCTTCGTGGTCACCCTGGTGGTGGCGATCACGGTCGGGTTGAGACAAGGTGTTCTGCCTGAGCCCACGGCCCTGGCCGCGGGACTGGTGGGCCCGCCTCCCGGGCGGACGGTGCTGCTCACCATGCTCTACGTGGCGGCCTTCGTGTTGGGCTCGGCGGAGGTACTGCGGGACAACACGGCCCAGACCCTGATGCCATCCGTCGTTGCGGCAGGGGATCTCGAGAAGGCGAACGGACGCCTGGAGGGGGCCGAGCTGGTCCTGAACTCCTTCATCGGTCCGCCCCTGGCCGGGGTCCTGATCGCGGTCGGTCTGGCCGTGCCCTTCCACCTCGACGCGGTGTCGTTCGCCCTGTCAGCCCTGCTGGTGAGTCTCATGACCGGGGTCTACCGGGCCCGTGGTCGTCAGGGTGGCGCAGTGACATCAGGGGCGACCCAGGCCGGGGTTTCCGGACTGCTGGGTGAGATCCGGGAGGGTGTGTCGTGGCTCTGGCACCACGACCTGCTCCGGGCCCTGGCCGTCATCCTGGGCCTGCTGAATCTGTCCCTGGCGATGGCCACGGCGACCTTCGTGCTGTTCGGTCAGGAGATCCTGGGCCTCAGCGCTTCGGGGTTCGGGCTGTTGCTCACCAGCGGCGCCGTCGGCGGGGTGCTCGGGAGCCTGGTGGCCTCGAGGGTCTCCACCGCCCTGGGGTCGGGCCGGGCCCTGGCCGTGGCGGTCGCATTCACGTTCGGCCAGCTCCTGGTCACCGGGTTGACATCCAGTGCGGTCGTGGCCTGGCTCGCCTTCTTCGTCGGGAGCGTGTGGGGGGTCGTATGGAACGTCATCACCGTCTCCTTCCGTCAGCAGATAATTCCCGATCGGCTGCTCGGCCGGGTCAACTCCGTCTACCGGCTTCTGGCGTGGGGCACGATTCCCCTGGGTGCACTGGGCGGTGGGTTGATCGTGGCCCTGGTGGAAGGACCCAGGGGTCGCGAGGCGGGCCTACGGGCTCCGTTCCTGGTGGCGGCGGGTATCAATGTGGTCCTGTTCGTCCTGGCCCTGCGACATCTCGGTACAGCGAAGATCGAGTCCGCCCGGGCCGAGGCCCGGCGGACACCCTGACCCCGTTTGGCGCCGGCCGCTGGCGCAAGGTTTCCGCCCGGGCGCCCGGGACGGGGAAACGCCGGCCCGGATGGGTGCGGACCGGGACGGCGGTCGGGTTTCAGGTGGCGATGACGGTGTTGGCGAGACGGCCGAGGCCCTCCACCTCGAGGACCACTTCGTCGCCGGGTTCGAGCCAGCGGTTCGTGACGCCGGTGAGGTTCAGCTCCAGATAGCAACCGGTGCCGACCGTTCCAGAGCCGATCACGTCGCCGGGACCGAGGGTGCAGCCGTAGGAGGCCCGTTCGAGTATCTGGGCGAAGGTCCAGGTGATGTCGGCGAAGTTCCCCGCCGAGGTGGGCACCCCGTTGACCGTGGCGGTCATGGCCAGGTCGTAGCGCTCGCCTTCGGGGGAGTCGATCCGGCGGGGGGCCAGCTCGTCGCGTGTCGCGATCCACGGGCCCAGGGAGGTGGCGAAGTCCTTGCCCTTCATGGGTCCCAGTGCCATCTGCATCTCCTGACGCTGGAGGGCCCGGGCCGACCAGTCGTTCATGATCGTGTAGCCGAGGATGTACTCGTCGGCCTCCCGGGCCGACACGTCGCGGCACTCACGGCCGATCACGGCGGCGATCTCGAGTTCGAAATCCAGCATGTCGAGATGCATGGGGCGCACTCTCACCGGACCCGGGCCGGTGATGCCCCGTGGATTGGTCATGTAGAAGACCGGGATCTCGTCGAACACCGGGGGCATCTCGACCCCCCGGGCCCGGTTCCCGGCCTCGACGTGTTGGCGGAACGCGTAGGCGTCCCGAACCGTCCACGGGTCGGGGATCGGTGAGCCGAGGGTCACGGCACCCACCGGTACGACCTCGCCCCGACCCTCGGCGAGTTCCGCCAGCCGGTCGGTGACGGATCCGTGCCGGTCCCGCTCGAGAAAGCCCCGCAGTGAAGGGGCCAGATCGCCGAGATCGGTGATCTCACCCTCGAGCTGATCTCCGGCCAGGATCCCCCACGAGGAGCGGCCGTCACGAGTGAAGCTGACAATTCGCAATTCGGCTCCCGGGTCCGGTGACCGGCCCCGTGGGCCTCCGGGATGGGCCGGAGGTGGGGGCCGGCCGGATGGAGCCCGAGGTGGGGATTGAACCCACGACCTGCTCTTTACGAGAGAGCCGCTCTGCCACTGAGCTACTCGGGCCGCTGACGATCGGCCACGGTATCAGGAGCGGAGCCCGATGGGTCCACCGTTGCCCCGGGTCGGGGGTGGCTCGGCACGGGTCAGCGCCGGTGGGAGGCCGGTCGGGGCTCGTCGAGGGGTGGTAGGGCCATGAGGCGACGCCACAGGGCCCGGGTCGCGGGTTCGGGTCGGGGGCGTCGGTCGCCGGGGTGGCCGGCCCCCAGCAGGACCGTTCCCCCGGTGGTCGGGTCCTGACCGAGGACGCCCTCCTCGTGGGAGAGGGACATACTCCCCATGAGAACCATCGAGCGGACACCCCTCGGCAGGAATCGCCGATCGTGGCCGGTCCGGCCGAACTCCAGACTCCCGGCCACTTCGGTGGCCCGCACCGTGCCCGGCCGCCGGCCCGGACGCGGCTGTACGGTGTGTCGCCGTGACGGCGGTCCGGGTGGACCGTACTCGGGGATGGTGTCTGCCATGGTCGCCCGCCTCGCTGGTTGAAACCGGTGTCGGAATCGTTCAACACGTGCTTGGACGTGCGAGGCGGGCCCCTGGTTCCCCGAGGGTGGAAACTGTCACAGCGGAACTCCGCCGGGTCGGGCACCACTAGGGTGGCCGGGTGGCCGACCAGTTGACCTTCGCGGAGGACACCTCCCCGTACATGTCCAGCCTCTACGCCGCGGCCCGTCGGATGACCCGCAACGACGCCGACGCCGAGGATCTGCTCCAGGAGACCTTTCTGAAGGCCTACCGGGGGTACGGAGGCTTCAAGGAGGGAACGAATCTCAAGGCCTGGCTGTACCGGATCCTGACCAACTCCTACATCAACCGGTACCGGGCCAAGCAGCGTCGACCCGACGAGACCGATCTCGAGGACGTCGAGGACTTCTACCTCTACCGCAGGCTGGGAGGAGCCGAGTCCTCGGTACTGGGTCGATCGGCCGAGGACGAGGTGCTGGATTCCATCACCGACGAGCAGGTCCGGGACGCCCTGGACTCCCTGCCGGACACCTTCCGCATGGCCGTGGTACTGGCCGACGTGGAGGGATTCAGCTACAAGGAGATCGCCGAGATCCTCGATGTACCCATCGGGACGGTGATGAGTCGACTCCACCGGGGAAGAAGAGCGCTGCAGAAGGCGTTGTATGAATACGCAGTCGAGAGGGGTATCACCTCACCGAAGCCGGCCGAGGTCGTCGATGTCGAATCCTGATCGCCACCACGACCCCGCCCCCGCTCCGGTGCCGGCGATACCGCTGACCCCCGAGGGAGGTGTGGATCATGCCCAAGCCGACATGTGAGGAGTCACTGGCCCAGATCTACCTGTTCCTCGACGGCGAACTGGACGACGACACCCGCACATCGATCGAACTCCATCTGGAGCACTGCTCTCCCTGTGTCGCGGCCTTCGGCCTGGAGATGGAGCTGAGAGCTCTGGTGTCCCGCTGCTGCCGGGAGCCGGTGCCCCAGGAGCTGCGGGACCGCATAGCCGCCGCCCTCCACGAGATGGGTCGGTCCGGGTCGTCGGAGGACGTGGGCTGAGGGGTTCGGTTCCGGGTCCCCTCTGACGGTCCGGAACACCACGGGCCCCGAAGGGGTTTCCGTGGCATGGCTGATGTTGATCTCGACTGGAGACCCGTAGCGGGAACCAGGACCTGCCTGGAACCCGGATGCGGGACGTTTCTGTCCCGGTACAACTCCTCGGAGTGGTGCGCCCTGCACGCCCCCCTGGAGGTTCCCCGAACCCGGGGCAAGAGACTCTGACCGACACCATCCCGGGGTTGACGAGGGTCCGCGGTGGGGGCTCCCGGAGTCACCGCGCGAGGGCCCGGTCGCGGTCCATCGGGCACCGTCCGCGGGCCCGGCGGAGGCCCGGGGAACCCCCGGGCGGTCCCCGAGGTCGGTGATGGGCGTTCCATGCGTTTACGATGGGCGCCATGAACATCCTCGCAGCCCAGGTGTGGCACTTCTGGATCGCCGTTCTGTTGGTACCGGCCGTCATCGTGGCTGTGATCGCGGTGATCGTCATCTATCTGACGAAGGTCTTCGGTCCTCGGTACCCCAAGCGCTGACCGCTCCGAGCGGTTCACCGCCATAATGGGCGACCCGGGGTCGGGGAGATCCGACCGAGCCGAACCCCGCCACCACCCACAGATCGAGAGACCCTCATGACCGGCGCCGTCGACTGGGAACTGGCCCGCCGCATCGCCCACCGGGTGGGCGGTACCGACCCCCTGGCCCAGTCCTACCTCTACGACTCGTTGGCTCCCGACTTCGAGGCGTTCACCGCCAAGGCCGAGAAACTCGTGGCCGAGGAGACCGGGCTGGTGTCCCTGGCCGGGCCCGCCCGGGCCCGGGTCATCGACCGGTCCCAGTGGGTGGACGCCAACATAAGGTCCTTTCAACGACTGCTGAGGCCTCTCACCGACAAGCTCGAGGAGAAGCTGAAGCCCGGCCTGATGGCCGGCCTCACCCGCAAGACGGCCGGGGCCGAACTGGGTCTGGTTCTGGGTTGGATGTCCAAGCGGGTCCTCGGCCAGTACGACCTGCTGCTCACCGAGGACGAGGACCCCGAGGAGCAGGACATCGTCTACTACGTGGGTCCCAACGTCCTCGCCATCGAGAAGAAGTTCGCCTTCCCCCCCGGGGAGTTCCGGTTGTGGCTGGCCCTCCACGAGCTGACCCACCGGGCCCAGTTCACCGGAGTGCCCTGGATGAGGGAGCATTTCCTGGGGTTGGTGGAGGCCACGCTGGAGTCCGCCGACCCCGACCCCGAGCGGATCCTGGCCGGGGTGCGCAAGATCATCAGTGAGAAGCGCCAGGGCCGCGACCCTCTCGAGGGTGGTCTGGCGCTGCTGTTCGCCACCGATGAGCAGAAGGCGGTTCTGGACCAGGTGTCGGGCCTGATGAGCCTGCTGGAGGGGCACGGTGACGTGACCATGGGTCGGGCCGGGGCCGACGAGGTTCCCGGGGCCGAGAGGTTCCACCGGGTGCTGCACGACCGGCGGAACAACCGCCGGGGTGCGGCCCGACTGCTCCAGAAGCTGATGGGGATGGAGGCCAAGCTGGCCCAGTACGCCCTCGGCGAGGCCTTCATCGAGGTCGTGGAGCTCGATCGCGGTCCCGAGGGCCTGGCGGTCGTCTGGGAGGGGGCCGAACACCTCCCCTCCATGGAGGAGATCCGCGACCCGACATTGTGGTTGAGCCGGGTACAACCCCCGGTGGCGGCGGACTGAGGTCCCATGGGTGAGGGGCTCAGCTCCCCGTCGGACCTCCTCGAACGGCTGGGAGAACGATGCCGTTTCCCCGCCGGGGCCGAGCCCCTGAACTGTGCGGTCTCGGGCGGGGCCGACTCCCTGGCCCTGCTGGTGCTGGCCCGCCACACGGGCCGCGAGGTCACCGCCATTCACGTGGATCACGGTCTGCGGCCCGGATCACAGGACGAGTCGACGGTGGTGGAGGCGGCGGCGGCGAGATTCGGGGCCCGCTTCGAGTCCCGCACGGTGGAGGTCGGTCCGGGCCCGAATCTCGAGGCCCGGGCCCGAGCCGCCCGCTACCGGGTGCTGCCCGAAGACGTCCTCACCGGTCACACCGCCGACGACCAGGCCGAGACCGTGCTGCTGCAGCTGCTGCGGGGAGGGGCGCTCGACGCCCTGGCCGCCATGAGGCCGGAGCGGCGACCACTGCTGGGTCTGCGCCGTCGTGAGACCGAGGCGCTGTGCGCCGGGCTCGGACTCGAGCCGGTGGACGACCCCTCGAACCGTGACCCCCGCTTCCGTCGCAACCGGGTTCGACGGGAGGTCCTGCCCCTCCTGGAAGAGGTGTTCGAGCGGGATCCGGTTCCTCTGCTGGCCCGTAGCGCCGGTCTGGCCCGCGACGAGGTCGATCTGCTGGAATC
>DRKF01000238.1 GCA_011051915.1 Acidimicrobiales bacterium
GCATCCGTCGAGGACGACCCCGACCGCGCCCCCGTGGCTCTCACCGAAGGTCGTGATCCGGAACAGATCACCGAAGGAGTTGCCGGCCATTGGGTCGAGGGTAGAGCCTCCGAACGTCGGCCACGAGTCCCGCGGGTGGTCGGCGCGGACCCCGCAGGTCCCCTCGCCGGGGAGTGACCGGCGGGGCCGACCCGGGTTGAGACCCGCCGCGGGAGACCGTCGCCCGGCGGCGTGGTGCGGAACCCATTGAAGCCCGGATTGCTAGGTTGGGCCCGTGAATGAGGGGCGCGGAGAATCCGAGGAGACCCTGGTGCTCCTGCACTCGGCTCCCGAGGAGACACCCTCGGACCTGGCCGAGGTCCCACCGGCCCTGAGGCGCGGGGTCCTGGTTTTCGCCGCCGTGGTTGGGGTACTGGCCCTGGCGGCCCTGGTGGCCTCGCTGACCGGGGGTGACGGTCGATCCGACTCGGAGGGGCTGGCGGGCGAACCGGGGTCGGGGGCGGAGACCGCCGACTCCGTGCCGGGCGGGCCTTCCACCGCCTCCACCGTGGGGGCCCCGACCACGGCCCCCGCTCCGGTGTCGACAGTGCCGGCCCCGGCGACGGTGGGGACGGTCGCCGGGGAGGCCTTCGCCGTACCCACGACGGGGGTGGTCACCGCCGAGAACGGGATCTTCGACCGGTTCCCGACAGGCAGCCGGCTGGTGTTGTGGTCGGTCGACGACACGTCCATCGCCCTGTTCGAGCCCGACACCGGCGAGATCGTTCTCACCGATCTGGCCCCCTTCGGCGTCAACTTCGTGAATCTCCTGGCGGCGGTGGGTGATCGTCTGGTCATCGGTACCAGCGACCGGTTGTTCTCCTTCGACCCCATAGGTGGGGAGATAGCGGGGATCTCCGATGGGGCCGGAGGGGTGGTGGCCATCGGGGACGATGAGGTCTGGGCGACCACGGCCTACAAGGGCGACGCCGACTTCGTGCCCGTGCGCATCGGGATGGACGGTGCCAGGCGTGAGGCTCCACCGGCGCCTGGAGGGGCCCGCCCCCTGGCCGCGTGGGGGGATCTGCTCATGTTGGGTGGTGGTGACGCCGGGGGTATCTACCTCGAGGACGGTGACGGCTACAGGAAGGTGGCCGACGGGGCGCTGATGGCGGCTTCCCCACCGTGGATCCTGCACCGGGTCTGCGACGAGTCCTTCCGGTGTGGGCTGGTCCGGACCAACCTCGACACCGGACAGGTGGACAACTTCCCGGCCGCCGACGTGGATGTCAACGGCATCTGGTGGGTGAGGGACGTGGTGGCGCCGAGCGCCGATGCCGTGATCGGGGTGTCGGGTACCTCCAACCTGAGTGTCGTGGTCGAACTGCGGACGGGGCAGGAGACCCCCGTGAAGGTGTCGGTCGGTCGTGGCGTGGCCTGGAGTCCCGACGGCCAATGGCTGTTCCTGGGCGGGGAGGGACAGATCGTGGCCTTTCACCGTCCGACCGGGACCAGTACCACCCTCGAACTCCCGCCGGGTATCGAGTTCCGTCAGGCCATCCAGATCGCCGTCCTCCCCCTCGAGGCCGGTAACTGAGCACGCCCGTCCGGCGGCGGGAGCGAGGTTGTCGATTCCGGTGTCCGGGTGTCATCCGCCACGGTCCCGGCCGGATGCTCGAACACAGTTCGTGGTTATGGGCACACTCTGGGGCGCCAGGGAGTACTTTCGGTCCCGTGGACAGTCTTGGCCTGATCGAGGAGTGGCCGGTTCGGAACGCGGCCGCCGCCGTTCTCGCACCTGAGGGGGTCGTGGAGACCCGCGGCTCCCTGGACCAGGTGTTCGATCTGGCCTCGGTGACCAAGCCCCTCACCGCGCTGGTCGTTCTGGTGGCGGTGGAGGAGGGGCTGATCGGGCTGGACGAACCGGCGGGTCCGCCGCGGGCGACGGTCAGGCATCTGCTTTCCCACGCTGCCGGTCTGGCTCCGGACCAGAGGAGGCTCATGACCGAGCCCGGCACCCGGCGGATCTACTCCAATGCGGCCTATGAGGTCCTGGCCGATCTGGTGGCCACCCGGGCCGGGATGTCTTTCGCCGAGTACTTCACCGAGGCCCTGGTGGAACCACTGGGCCTGGTCTCGACCAGCCTGGAGGGATCGGCGGCGGCTGGTGCCCGCAGCAGCGTGGCCGATCTCCTGGTGGTGATGGGCGAGGTCATGAGGCCCGATCCGGTGCTGCTGGCCCGGGAGACGATCACCGAGGCCGTCTCCCCCCAGTTCCCCGATCTGCCGGGGATCCTGCCGGGCTACGGTCTCCAGGATCCCAACACCTGGGGTCTGGGATTCGAGATCCGGTCCACCAAGCACCCCCACTGGACGGGTTCGCTCAATTCTCCCCGCACCCACGGGCACTTCGGTCGATCGGGCACCTTCATGTGGATAGATCCCGATCCCGGGGTGGGCCTGGTGGTACTGACCGACCGTCGCTTCGGGGACTGGGCCTATCCGCGGTGGCCGGCTCTGGCCGATGAGGTGCTCGGGGCTGTGTCGGCGGGTTGAGCGCTGGGCCTGTCCGCGGTGGTCTGCTCTGGCCGATGGGGTGTTGGGTTTGGTTTCGGGGGGTTGAGCGCTGGGCCAACCAGCGGTGACCGTCAGGTCACCGGCCGGCGGCTGACGTCGAAGCCCCTCTCCAGGAGTATCCCGATGACCTCGTCGGTGTGGGACGGGTCACGGGTCTCGACGACCACCTCGAGGTCGGTCGACGTGGCGGCGATGTCGGTGGCGAGCCTGCGATGGGCCAGATCCACGACACTCGCTCCCGCCTCGGCCAGGGCGCCGGTGACGGCCGCCAGGCTTCCCGGACGGTCGCTCACGGTGATGGTGAGATGGGCCAGGCGTCCCTCGCGGACGAGTCGTCGCATCAGTACCGATGCCAGCAGCCGGCTGTCGATGTTGCCCCCGCTGACCACCAGACCGACCCGGTGGCCGGCGAACAACTCGGGGTGGCCGAGAACCGCCGCCAGTGACGCCGCCCCGGCTCCCTCGACGACCGTCTTCTCGATGTCGGCGTAGAGGGCCACCGCGTCCTCCACCTGATCCTCACCGACGAGGAGAATGCGGTCCACGGCGGGCCCCAGGATACGGCGGGTGATGTCACCGGCGGTCTTCACCGCTATGCCCTCGGCGATGGTGGGAGGTGCCCGGTCGGGGGCGGGTCTCCCGGCGAGGGTCTCGAGCATCGAGGGATAGGAGCGCATCTGGACCCCGATGAGCCTCACCGGGTGAGGGTGGCGTTGGGCGGCCAGGACGATGCCGGCCATCAGGCCGCCGCCGCCCACGGGAACCACGAGGGTGTCCAGGTCGGGCTGATCCTCGAGCATCTCGATTCCCACCGTTCCCTGCCCGGCGATCACGTCGGGATCGTCGTAGGGATGGATGAACACGGCGCCGGTGGCGGCCAGGATGCGGTCGGTGGCCTCCCGGGCCCCGCGGAGGTCCTCGCCTTCCAGAACCACCTCGGCGCCCAGCTCCCGGGTATGGCGAACCTTGGAGAAGGGGGTCGTGACCGGCATGACGATCGTGGCGGGGATCCCCAGCCGGCCGGCATGGCGGGCGACCCCCTGGGCGTGGTTCCCCGCCGACAGGGCCACCACCCCTCGGCGTCTCTCGGTGGGGGTCAGGGCCAGGAGGCGGTTGAGAGCCCCCCGCTCCTTGAACGACGCCGTGAACTGCAGGTTCTCGAACTTCAGGTGGAGCTCACAGCCGGCAATCCCCGACAGGGTGGTCGAGGGGCGAAACGGGGTCCTCTCCACCGCGCCGGTGATCCTCCCCGCGGCGGCAACGACGTCGGCGGGAGTGGGCATGGGCGGGTCGGCGAGGGCGCTCGACTGGCTGGTGTCGGTCATGGGACGGTCTCCCCGGTGAGTCTCCCATCCGGAGGCAGTCGGACGTTGTTGCGATCGGGTTACGGATTGTGTGGGTTCGGGGCTCAAGTCCCCGTCCTCAGCCGACGACATGAGAGATGCCAGACGGTCGTCGATCCGGGTATCGCCCGGTGGCGCGGCCGGGGAACGAGGCGGGCGCGCTCCACGAATCCCACCCGGCCCCAGTTGTATGTTACAAATACATGACGACGCGGGCCACGAAGACACTCCCCTGGAGGGCAAATTGGATCGCCGCGACGCCGAACACCTCGTGCGTAGGACCGGCTTCGGTCTGAGATCACAGCAGGTGGAGGAACTGCTCGGGTTGACCCGGTCCCAGGCCGTCGACCGGATCATGGACTTCTCCGCCAATCCGCCGGCGAGTCCCCCGGCGGTGGTCTTCAACGAGGAGGAATCCCGCTGGAGCCAGATCCGGGATCTGACCAGGTGGTGGATCAACCGGATGCAGACCGTGCCCCGGGGGTTGGAGGAGAAGCTGGTCCTGTTCTGGCACTCGCACTTCGCTTCCTCGGCCGACTCGGTCTCCTACGCCTGGCAGACGTGGGACCAGAACAAGCTGTTCCGCGACCAGGCCCTGGGCAACTTCGGGGACCTGGCCCACGCGATGTCGGTGCAGCCGGCGATGCTGACCTACCTCGACAACTACCGGAACAAGGCCGGCAACCCCAATGAGAACTTCGCCCGGGAACTCTTCGAACTCCACATCCTGGGGGTGGGTAACTACACCGAGGCCGACATCGTGGGTTCGGCCAAGGCCTGGACCGGTCACATGCTCAGCGAGGATCGCCGCAACTACGAGTTCCATCCCTGGCATCACGACTACCGCGACAAGACCATCTTCGGCATCACCAGGGACTGGGACGGGCCGGCAATCATCGATGAGGTGCTGAGGGGATCGAAGAAACTCCCCGCCGCCCGCTACCTGGCCCGCAAGCTCTTCGAGTACCTCGCCTATCAGGGTCCCGATGAGGCCGTGGTGGCCACACTCGCCGACTACTACCTGGCCAACGATCTGAGCATCGGCCTGCTGGTGCGGGCCATTCTCCTCCATGACGAGTTCTGGAGTGAGAGAGCCCGCTTCGCCTACGTGCGGTCCCCGGTGGAGTACGCGGTCGCCTGTCTGATCGGAGCCGGTAGCTCGCAGGAGGAATCCCGGCCGGACTGGTGGCTCGACACCATGGGTCAGGAGCTCTTCTATCCCCCGAACCCCTCCGGTTGGCATCTCAACGGCTACTGGATTTCGGCCACGTCGATGTGGGCCAAGGCCGGGTTCGCCCGCCACGTGGCCTGGAAGGCGGTCGACCGCGACCATCTGGCGGAGATACTCACCATGGGGGCTCCCCAGGCCGTGAGCCTGGTGCTGAGCTTCTTCGGACTCCCCGAGGTGTCCACGGCCACCCGAAGGGCGTTGGAGGACTACGTGTACGCCGAGAGGGCCACCGACGAGTGGCCCCTGCACGCCAACCTGCTCACCCTGGTGATGCTGACCCCGGAGATGCAGCTCGCATGAGTACCCAGGACAGGAACTTCGCAGAGGTGGGGACATCCACGGGAGGACGGCGATGAGAAACGAACTGGAATTCGAGGACATCCAGGCCGCTCTGGCCGCTCCCGTGGACAACAGCCCCGCCGGGCTGTCGCGCCGCCGCTTTCTCCAGATGTCGGCGGCGGGACTGGGTATCGCGGCCATCGGACCCACACTGGGGGGCCGAGGGGTCATGGCCGGGCCCCGCCTGGCCCACGACGAGGGTGTACTGGTGGTCGTCCAGATGGGGGGCGGCAACGACGGGGTCAACACCCTGGTTCCGATCGGCCAGTCGCGGTACAGCGCCCTGCGGGGGAACCTCGCCTTCGCGGCCGATGAGGTACTCCACCTGGGTGGTGGGGTAGCCCTGCACCCGAGCCTCAAGGGGCTCAAGACCCGCTGGGACAAGGGCCAGGTCGCCGTGATCCAGGGCATCGGCTACGCCGACTCGACCCTGAGCCACTTCGACTCGATGGCGTTCTGGATGAACGGCCGGGCCGACGCCGTTCCCGGGCAGAGAGCCAACGACGGATGGCTGGGTCGGTGGCTGGACGGACTGGGGTCCGGTCGCAGCGAGCTCGAGGCGGTGGTGTTCGACAGCTCGATACCGCTGCACTTCCGCGGCCGCCAGGCCTCTGCCATCGGTCTGTCCGCCGACGGCGGCACCGACTTCGGTGTGGACGACGACCCCAACGATCTCAGGATGTACGACGCGGTCCGCCAGATGGCGACCGGTGGTGCGGCCGTGAGTCAGTGGGGCCAGGCCGTCGCC
>DRKF01000239.1 GCA_011051915.1 Acidimicrobiales bacterium
AATGTGCCGTGGGGTTCCTGCGCCCGGGAGGTCACCTGCTGGTCACCGATCCGCCGGGCGGGCGGGAGTGGGATGCGAACGGGTTGGCCGTGGTGGGCATGGAGCTGGTGAGTAGCTCCTCGGATCGTCCGGCCTGGAGCCTGATGGTACGAGTGGGAGACCTCCGCCCGGACCTACCCCGCCCGGAGGGACGCAGCCGGCGGCGTCCACTGTTCTGATCGCCAGCCGCAGGGCCGTTTCGCCGGTGACTCCGGCCCGGCCGCAGGCGGGTACATCCGGCGACTGTCCCGGCGCTTGGCGTCAGCCTGGCCGCGTTCCACGTGAAACGGCGAGGAGTCGATGAGTGCCCCGTTGTCGTTGGGGGCGTCCGAGCCGGCAGACGAGAACCTCCTCGGGCGGGCTGGTTCCACGTGAAACCGTCTGGGCCCACAGCGAGATCGACAAAGTGCCCTCGGGTCCTTGACTGTGACCTGGGAGTTCGCCACCATCGTGAACATCAGGGCGGGCATCGGCGCGCCCGACACAGACCACGAGGAGCGGATGACCGCACGCATCATCGCCATAGCCAATCAGAAGGGCGGGGTTGGGAAGACCACCACCTCGGTGAACCTTTCGGCGGCTCTGGCCGAGTTGGGTTTCAGAACACTGTTGATCGATCTGGATCCTCAGGGTAACTCCACTACCGGGGTCGGGATCGACCCCCGATCCCTCGATACATCCATCTACGACGTGCTGGTGGGAGAAGCAAACCTCGACGACTGCATCGAGGTCACCTCGGTACGGCACCTCTTCCTGGCCCCGGCATCCCTCGATCTGGCCGGGGCGGAGATCGAGTTGGTACCGATGTTTTCCCGCGAGCTCAAGCTCAAGCAGGCGGTGGACGAGATAGCCGAGGACTTTGACTTCGTCTTCATAGACTGCCCCCCGTCTCTGGGCCTCCTGACCGTCAACGCCATGGCGGCGGCGACGGAGATCATCATTCCGATCCAGTGTGAGTACTACGCCCTGGAGGGCGTGGGGCAGCTTCTGGGAAACATCAAGATGGTCCAGCAGAACCTGAATCCCACTCTGGAGATATCGGCCATCATCCTGGTGATGTACGACGCCCGAACCAAGTTGTCGGACCAGGTGGCCACCGAGGTTCGCCGGCATTTCGGCGATCGCGTCTGTCACACGGTGGTACCCAGGACCGTTCGACTGTCGGAGGCCCCTTCGTTCGGACAGCCGATCACGGTCTTCGATCCCATCAGCCGTGGGGCGATCGCCTATCGCGAGCTCGCCAAGGAGGTCAGCAATGCCGGTGGTCAATAGCTGGTTCTACGGTGAAAGCTACAGTTGCCGGTCTATCCCCGCCCAGGGGGGAGGATCGACCCCGGGCGGATGGCGGGACGGGTCAACACTGTCAATACCATCGCCGCAGTCGACCCGTGCGACGATTGAAGGAGCGCGGCACGCGAGGAGGAACACCTGATGGCCAGACCGGGCGGTCTGGGAAGGGGCCTCGAGGCCCTGATCCCCACCGATACCACCAGCGCCTCGACCTCGGTCTTCCGGGAGATTCCTCTCGACCGTATCGTTGCCAATGAGTACCAGCCCCGTCACCATTTCGACGAGGAGGCACTTCAGTCCCTGGCCGATTCGATAAGGGAACTGGGTGTCCTGCAACCGGTGCTGGTTCGCGAGGTGGACGACGGCCGCTATGAGCTGGTGGCCGGTGAGCGCCGGTTCCGGGCCGCCCGTCGAGCCGGACTGCGTACCCTGCCGGCGGTCGTTCGGGACATCGATGATGTCGGATCCCTGGCCCGGGCCGTGGTCGAGAATATCCACAGGGAGGATCTCCACCCCCTGGAGGAGGCGGCTGCCTATCGCCAGTTGATAGAGGACTTCGGGCTCACCCACGATGATCTCGGACGCCGGCTCGGACGCTCCCGGGCCGCCATCTCCAACACACTGAGACTCCTGCAGCTGTCCCCGGCGGTTCAGAAGCTGGTGGCCGACGGAGAACTCAGCGCCGGTCATGCCCGGGCTTTGCTGGGGACACCCGACCGTGAGTCCCAGGAAGCCCTGGCCGAGCGCATCGTGGCGGAGGGTATGTCGGTGCGGGCGGTGGAGGCGGCAGTGAGGCAGGCCACGGCCGAGCCCACCGAGACACCGGAACCCGACGAGTCCGACGGAGGCGCGGGGCGCAGGCCGGTGGGCTCGGTGAGGCCCGCGGCCCTGCTGGAACTGGAGGAGTTGCTGGCCGAACGGCTGGCGACCACGGTGAGGGTTCAGATGGGAGCGCGAAAGGGCCGGATCACCATCGATTTCGCCACCCTCGATGATCTCGAACGCATCTTCCTTCTCATTCAGAGCGACTAGATGGTCTGTGACGGACAGCGAGAGCGCCTTGTCCCGCACGGGAGGGTTACCCACCCTGTGGGCTCTCTCCCCGTGATTTCGACGGGCATCAGGAGATGGACAATCGGGAGGACATAACGCTCTAGTTGAGGTCCAGATCAGGGAGCGACCCGTCTAGTCGACCTAGAGTGTCCACAGCCTGTGGTCAAACCTGTGGGAAAGCGCGCGAGGGGCTACCGCAGCGGGTAGCCGCGGCCCTACCGGAAGTCCCGTCAGTCCCCTTCAGGCACCCCGACTCTGCTCGGTCCAACAGCGCACCGAAGCGGCCACGGCAGAGGCCACCCCGGCGTTCGCCGGGACGAGGCGATCGGCACTGCCCAGACGGCAGAGAACGGCCGGCATCCGTGTCTCCCGCAGGATGGCGATCCGCATGCCGGTGGTGGAGATCGGACCGAGGAGGGGGGACACTCTCTCCGCGACCAGCGCCGCCAGATGACGACCACCGACCGACACCGAGTTCTGGGACCGGAAGTAGCAGATCTCCCTACGATCGGGCCGGGCCTGCAACCCTATGAAGAGCTCGGCCCCGAACTTGTTGGCCTGAGCGGCCTGGTTGGACCAGTCCGGGTCGGCGGTGACGATCACATGGGCGCCGTTGTCGCTGAGGGAGCGTCTGACGGCCGCGGCCAGGGTGTTCATACCGCCGTTCTCGCCGATGACGATCTTCATGGCACCGAGAGAACCCGAGGACAGCAGATACTGCTGCTCCTGGAGCACATGCACCACGCTCTCGGTGGGGAAACCCCTCCGGCCCAGGCGTTCCAGGGCCCTGAGGGTCTCAGGGCCCACCACACCGTCGGGCACCAGGCCGACATTCCTCTGGAACTCGGCGGTGGCCCGTGCCGTGCGGTCGGCGAAGATTCCGTTCGCCGGTCCGGCGGGGAACCCCAGGGCGGCCAGGTCTCTCTGCAACTGGGCGACGTCCTCGCCTCTCATCGGCGGGGACTGCATGTAGAGCAGCCGTGAACCCCGGACATGGGCCGCCTCGATCAGGGAGGCCCAGGTGTCGGGCCCACAGATTCCGTCGCTGTCCAGTCCCGAATCGGCCTGGAACCCACGAACCACGGAGCGGGTGTGTTCGCCGAAGACCCCGTCAATGGGACCCACGTCGTAGCCGAGGTCGCTCAGGCGCTGCTGAAGATCGACAACGTGGTCGCCCGAGGATCCGATCCCGAAGGCGCGGATCAGAGGAATTCGTCGAGCTCCTTCACGAGCGCACCCTTGGGCTTGGCTCCGACCAGACGTCGGGCGACCTCACCGTCCTTGAAAACCAGCATGGTGGGGATGCTCATGACCTGATACCGCTGGGCCAGGGCAGGGTTGGCATCCACATCGACCTTGGCCACGACGACGTTCTCGTGTTCATCGGCGATCTCGGCCAGGATGGGGGCGATCATCTTGCAAGGGCCACACCATTCGGCCCAGAAGTCGACGATGACCGCCTTGTCGGAGGAACCGACCAGTTCGTCGAAGGTGTTTTCGGTGAGATGCTCGATCCCTGCAGACATGGACACTCCTGTTTGGCGGATTCGATGGTACCCGAACCGCGACAACCGGCCCGGATGAGGTCAAATTCCCGGTCAGCCCTCCTGGGCCTCCAACCAGCGCTCGGCGTCGATGGCGGCCATGCAGCCCGACCCGGCGGCGGTGATGGCCTGTCGGTACCAGTCGTCCTGGACGTCGCCACAGGCGAACACCCCGTCGACGCTGGTCTTGGAACGGTCGTCGAAGGTCATGAGATAGCCGTTGTCCATGAGGTCCAGTTGACCCTCGAACAGCTCGGTGTTGGGGCGGTGTCCTATGGCCACGAACAGACCCGTGAGGGGCAGGACCCGACGTTCCCCGGTGACGGTGTCGCGGACCTCGACTCCCTCGAGCTTCTCCGCTCCGAGCAGATCGGAGACGGTGGCGTTCCAGAGGAACTCGATCTTCGGGTTGTTGCGGGCCCTCTCCTGCATGATCTTGGAGGCCCTGAGCTCGTCCCGGCGATGGATCACGGTGACCTTGTCGGCGAAACGGGTTAGGAACAGGGCCTCCTCCATGGCGGAGTCGCCTCCACCCACCACGCCGATGTGCTGGCCGCGGAAGAAGAACCCGTCGCAGGTGGCACAGGTGGACACGCCATGGCCCAGCAGCCGGCTCTCGGCCTCCAGGCCGAGCATGAGGGAGCGGGCGCCGGTCGACACGATCACGGACTTGGCCCGGTACTCGTCGTCTCCGATCCAGACCCCGAACGGTGTATCGGAGAAATCGACCCGAGTCACCTTGTCGGTGATGAACTCGGCCCCGAAGCGCTCGGCCTGGGCCCGGAAGTTGGCCATCAACTCCGGCCCCTGAATACCCTCGGGAAACCCCGGGTAGTTCTCGACCTCGGTGGTGAGCATCAGCTGGCCACCGGGCTGGTCCGAGGTGGAGCTGGGCGCCCCTTCGATGACGAGGGGATTCAGTTGGGCCCGGGCGGTGTAGATGGCGGCGGTGAGTCCGGCCGGACCCGAGCCGATGATGATCACCTCTCGAACTTCAGTCATGGCGGGTACGACTCCTTTGTCTGGGGACTACGGTCAACAAACCCGGTGGGAGATTGCTTCCCGAGGTCACGCGTGGGGTTCGACGCGAGGGTGTCCCAGGCGCTGAACCCGAAGGTGGTTCGGGGCCGGGCCGGGGTGGATCAGGGAGTCCTCTTGGACCACAGGACCAGGCCGATCAGGCCGAACAGGGCTCCCAGGATCAGGTACACGCCCCAGACCTCGCCGGGCAGATAGCCGTCGAGGAGGTGGATGAAGGCGATCAGAACCAGGAGAAGTGCCGCTATCGCCGCCACCAGCACTATGAGCCCGTAGACGACGGCACGGACGATCTTCAGCAGGGGACCGGTTGTACGGTCGCGTACCTTGTCTACGAGGCCGACGAACTTGTCGGTCGCCTGAACCCCCCAATCGGTCTTGGTGTCGAGTTGGTCGGTCATGCCCCGATGCTAACCAACGGGTGGGAACCGATGGACCTGTGGGCGGTCGGAGGGGGTGTCCACGGTGTTCCCACCGGTCCCGGTGCCGGTGGGGTAACGGGAGGGGTGTGCGGGCAACCGGCTGGTATCAGGGCCGGGGCGTGGGTCCGTCGAGGAGCAGGCAGTCGGTGGGATCGAAACGGATCCGGAACGCCTCCCCGGTCGTGGTGGTCACGTCGAGGGTCAGCCCGGGCTGGGCGCTGTCGACCACTTCGGTCGAATCCAGGTTCTCCGCAACCAGCCCCAGATCGGTGGCGCACCTCTGCAGGTCGGGGTCCACCGGTGGTATGGCGTCCGACGCGGCTGCGGTCGTGGCCGCGGCCTCGCCCTCCTTGCCTCCGACGGGGGCCTCGGCGGCTCCCGCTTCGGCCGCGGCCGGCGAACTCGCCGCCTCGTCCTGCACAGCCCCGTCCTCCAGGGCCTGGGGGGCGATCTCGACCGTTCCGGCCGCGGCGTTGGAGTCACCGCGGGCCGCGGTGGTCGTGGCCACAGTGGCTACTTCGGCCGCATTGGTGTCGCCACCGCTGCCGTTCCGGCTCATGACCCCCAGGCCGACCACCACGAGGAGGACCGCCGCGGCCGCGACGGCGAAGGGCGCGCGGTTCGATCCCGACCGCCGGGCGGGACGTCGGCGGTTCCTGGTCCGGGCGGCGTCCAGGGGGATGACCGCCTCGTCACGAGGCCCGGGGTCGCGAACGCCCTCCCGGCGATCGAACTCGGCCAGGGCGGCCTCCACGGCGATACGGGCCGGTGGGGCTCCGGTGGGTTCCGGGCTCGACCGCAGGATGATCCGCACCGCCCTGAGTTCCTCCAGACGGGCCCGGGCCCGCGGGTCGGCCTCGACGGCGCGGATCGCCGCAACGTCGGCCTCTCCGTCCAGGATGGCCGAGAGCAGCTCGTCGTCGGGTCGCTCAGGCATGGTCATCAGTATTGACGTCGGGGGAACCGCTTCTGGTTCCCAGTAGATCGGCCAGATGTCTCCGGCCCCGGGCGATGCGGGACCGGACGGTACCCGGTGGGATGTCCAGGGTCTCCGAGATCTCCGCGTAGTCCAGGTCGTAGACGTCCCTGAGGATCACCGGAACCCGGAAGCTGTCGGGGAGCGCGGCCAGAGCGGTGGAGATGCGATCCCCCTCCACCAGTTGTTCGTCGAAGACCGTCGGATGGGGAGGGGGCTCGTGCTCCTGGAGGTCGGTGGGTTCGGGCCTCCGTTTGCGGCGCCTCAGCTCGTCGAGACAGGCGTTGGTGGCCACCCGGTACGACCAGGTCTTGAAACTGGCCCGGCCGTCGAAGCGGTCCAGGCCCCTCACGATCGCCATGAGGGCTTCCTGGGTGGCATCGGAGGCGTCGGCGTCGTTGCCGGTGATGCGGCGGCACAGAGACCAGATCCGGTCGTGGTGTCGTCCGAGGAGGTCCTCCATGGCCGACCGGTCCCCACCGGCGGCGAGCCGAACCAGGTCTTCGTCGGGTCGCTCCACGCCGGGGAGAGTACCCCCTGGGGTCGTTCCGGCCCGGTTCAGCGGGCCTCGGTCGCCGGCGTGCCGGTGACCTCGATGTCGGTGATGATCACCCGGAACTCGGGTCCTTCCCCCAGATCGGTGATCCACAACAGGATGCTGCGGGCCGCGGGACCGTCCAGTTCGAGGGTCGTGACGGGGTCGACATCGGCGGCCTCGGTGACAGGATCACCCCAGTCGGTCGTGTCGGCGGGGGAGTTCTCCGAGACGTACAGCTCCAGGTCCCACCCCCGCTTGGGAGAGCGGATCGTGACCGACCTCAGCGACGTCGGTTCGTTCAGCTCGACTATGAGGCCCACGCCGTCCTTGAGGCTTCCGAAATCGGAGCTGTTGTATCTCTCGGTCCTCCATCCCCGGCTGGGGTCCCCGTCGTTGATCAGGACGGTGCGTTCGGGGTGCTCACTGAGATCTCCGTAGGGATCGAAGTCCGTTATTCCGATGATCGAGACACCGGGAACGGTCGTGGTGGTGGTCGTGCTCACCGACGGGACCGTCGCGGGGGGTTCGGTCGTGGTGGGGGCCGGCTGGAATCCCACGGCCTCCCGGGCATTGTCGATGATGGTTCGACCCACCTCGGTGGTGCGGAGGAGGGCCGCGACCCCTATGAGGACCGCCGCCAGGATCAACACCGCGCTCACGGGTAGGAGCCAGGCCCGCTCCCGCGATAGGAACCCACGCCGGGGTGACTCGGCGGGGTCGGGGGGACTCAGGGACTGCAGCGCGGCGTCGAAGGCGGCGGCATCCCGCCAGCGTCGCTCGGGATCGGTCTCGAGCGCCCCCTGCACGGCGGTGACCACCTCAGGGGGGAGATTCGGACTCAGCTCGACACGTCCGGCCTCGGCGGCGGGGGGTGTGCCCGCCAGGAGTTCGTGGGCCATCACCCCCAGGGCGAACACATCGGTTCTGGTGTCGGCCTCGGGCCCCGGACCGGAGATCTCCGGGGGGGTCACCACGGCCGGGCCGACCCCTCCGGTGCCCAGGTCGGTCACGACCCAGCGACCGTCCTCGGTGCGGGCTACCCCATCGAGTGTGGGGTTGCGATGGATCAGTCCCTCGGAGTGTGCCGCCGCCAGGGCCGAGGCGACCTCCCCGAGCACCGCCAGGCCCTCGGTGACCGACAGTGGCCCCGACTCCCGGAGCACGCTGCGCAGGGTCGTGTCCCGGACCGGCTCGGTCACCACGGCGGTCTCGCTCCCGCCACCCACCCGATCCAGTATCCGGACCAGTCCCTCGTGCTCGAGCTTGGCGATGGAGAGCGATTCGGCCTCGAATCGGGCCACGAACTCCGGCCGGGGCGCGAGTTCGGGTCGCAGCACGCGGATGGTCACCGGCCGGGTGAGCTTGAGATCCCGTCCCCGCCAGAACTGCACCACGGGACCCTCGGCGATGAGTGCCTCCAGCACATAGCGATCTCCGGGCACACGGGGCCCCTGAGGATCGCTCACAGGGTCATTCCGAGACCAGGAACGTGATTCCCATGGTGCCCGGACCGGCATGGGCGCCGATGACCGCCCCTATCTCGCCGACGACGATGTCACCGTCGTAGATGCCGCTGAGCGTGGAGATGAACGAGTCGACATCGGGACAGTCGGCGTGCATGACGGCCAGGGACTCCACCGGAGTGTGCTGGCGGACCTTCTCGGCGAGAAACTTCAGAGCCCGGGCCCGGGTGCGCTGCTTGCCGGCCTCCACCACGGAACCCTCCTTGACCTCGATGATCGGCTTGATCGAGAGCAGCGAGCCGAGCATCGACTGGGCGGCGCCGATGCGACCACCCTTGCGGAGGTTCTCCAGGGTGTCGAGAGCGGCGAAGGCCCGGGTCCGGCGGGCGTCGGAACGGGCCCGGTCGGCCACGGCCTGGGCGTCGGCGCCCTCCTCGGCGAGACGCGCCGCCCGCAGAACCAGGTTGCCCAGCCCCATGGTGACGGTCTTGGAATCCACCACCTGAACCGGGATGTCGCCGTTCACCGAACGAGCGGCGGCCTCCGCCGCCTGAATGGTGGCCGAGAGATCCCCCGACAGCATCACGGCCACCACCGAGTCGTAGCCCTCGGAGAGGGCTTCGCGGTAGACCTGCTCGAACGCCCCGGGGGAGGGGGCGGAGGTCTCGGGCAGGACATCGGCCGCCGCACAACGGGCCCAGAACTCCTTGGCGTCGAGATCGACGCGGTCCACGAACTCCTCATCGCCGAACCTGACGGTCAGGGGCACGACCGCTATGTGGTGGGACTCGACCAGCTCGTCGGGGAGATCGCAGGAACTGTCGGTCACTATCTTGACGCCGGGCATCGGGTTCTCCCGTGGTGTGGTGGGCGCAGGTATCAGTCAAAGCTATCCCGGCGGGCGGAAGGTCTCCTCCCGACGCCGTGTGGCTGGGAGTTGTACTCCGCTCCTGTCGCCGGGGTTACGGGCCGCTCGGGCCACGGCTCAGCTCTCGGGTCCGCGGCGTGAGCGAGGCCTTCACGACTGGCCGCTGAGCCTCTTGCGACCGGGCGGCTGGTTCGGGTCGGTTGTGGATGGGGAGTTGTCTTCCGCTCCTGTCGCCGGGGTTACGGGCCGCTCGGGCCACGGCTCAGCTCCCGGGTCCGCGGCCGGCGCGAGGCCTTCACGACTGGCCGCTGAGCCTCTTGGCGCCGCGCAGCACTCTCTGCGCTGCGGGGACACCTCCGCGGGCGGCGAGGAGCACGTAGGCCACCCCGGCCGGGCCCACCACTGCGACCATGTCCGCGCCGGTGGGCAGGGACGAGGTGAAGCGACCGATGACCACCAGCAGAACCGCAGCCGTCACCGAGGGCAGGACCAGTCGTCTCCAGTGCCGGTCGGTGAGCGAACGCAGCCCGAAGCGGCGCAGCAGGCTCCTCCGGAGCAGTCCGAACTCCACCCACGCGCCCAGGGCGGAAGCCAGGGCCAGGGCCACCGCACCCAGTCGGAGGGGAAGGTCCTGGTTCTCCCTGATGGACAGGGGCAGGGGTCGCAGCACCAGGTTGTTCATCTGACCGAACCCCGTGATCTGGTGGTCGTAGAGGAAGAACCGGTCGAACTGGAACATGATCAGCAGACCCACCGCCAGGGCCACACTGAAGCGGATCACGGCGTAGCGGGCTGGAGTGACCGAGTCGCCGATCCCGTAGAAGACGTTCTGGAGGAAACGGGACGCCGACACCCCGATCAGGCCGAGGGCGTAGCTGCCGAGCACCAGGGAGATGAGCAGGACCTCATCGCCGTCGAGGTCGGAGATCGGCAACAGGTCGAACACGGTTCCGACCACCCGGGGGCCGGCGAAGAGGTAGGTGACCGCCACGAACGTGACGAAGAACCCGATCTGCATGAGCCCCTCGCGGGTACGGCGGGACAGTTCCCCGACCTGGCCCACCCCGGTCCGGGCTATC
>DRKF01000240.1 GCA_011051915.1 Acidimicrobiales bacterium
GTTCTTCCGGGTCGAAAGGGGGGTCCAACGCTCTTCCCGCACCGCCGGAACCGAGGCTCGACGTTGGTGGCCGTGGCCTGATCTTCCGGCTTTCAGCAGTCGGCGAGTGCCCGGAGTGCGCGGCAGACCTCGTCGAGTTCCTCGATCCGGAGTTCGCCTACCCGCTGGGTGAGAAACGAGCGCCGTATCGGCTGCAAGTTGTCAAACGATGCCACGCACTCATCAGGCAGCCCGTGATCCGTGCCGAGGGGCACCTCTGTCGGAATCTGACGAATAGTGCGAGTCACCGGAGCCACGGTGATCCACGTGAGGACCGGTACGGCATCACTTCGTGTCACGACGAGTACGGGTCTCCGCTTGTCCTCGGCTTCGGCCCACCAGATCTCACCTTGGGACGGTGTCAGGGTCACCAGGGTTCCTCGGTGATCATCCGCACCGTGGACTCGTCCGCCCACGCGAGGTCTGCTTCGTCCTGCGGTCTGTCCAGATAGCCACGTCTGATTCTCGCCCCGATCTCTTCGCGACGGCAGCGGTCGACCAGCTGCTCGAGAGCGAGGCGCACCGCCTCGGAACGGCTGGCAACGATTCCAGCCTCGACGAGCCGATCGACTGCCGCAGCGAGGTCGTCACCCACTCGGGTCACCAGTTGAGCCATGCGGACAGCGTACGAGTGTGTATTGCATTTCGCAACGCGTATCGCCATGCAGATTCGGAGGCGCCTCTGCCAGGCGTCGGTTCCCTGGCTCCCGTGGAGGGTGACCTCCGGGACCATCCCTCGCTGGCTCCTCCGCCTCAAAGCCCTCGCAACCGTGCCCACCGGGAGGTGCCACCGGGCCGGGGCCGTCACCAGGTGGGAAACACCGGGACGCTATGCAGGGGGAGGGGACCCGAGCCCACGACAACGGTCTGGGGAAACTCGGCCTGCGCGTCGCGCATCACCACCGCTACCGGTCCCACCGGTTCGGGCACCGCGTTGGACAACCAGACCACCAGATCCCCCGCCGGTGACCAGTCCGGGGTGGTACTGACCCAATCGGGACGCGAGAGCCGCACGATGGGATTCAACTCCAGATCGGTCACGGTGATCACCCCGTCGATCGTGACCGCCAGACGCTCCCCGCTGGGATCCACGTCAGGGCTCCCCACCCGCAGATCACCCAGAGGCACGAGCCGCTCCACCTCCCCCTCGGGGCTCACCACCACGAAGGAGTTCAACCAACCATCGTCGGTCTCCAGATACAGCTCCACGTACAACTCACCTGACACACCCATGTCGAAACCGAAGATCTTCTCGTCGGGCCCGATACCACCACGACCGGCGACCTCGATCCTGCGGACCACCTCACCGGTGACGGGATCGACCACGAGCACCGCGCCGCCGTCGGGGGTCACCGCCGCGATCTTCCCGGCGGCCACGAAACCAGGTGAGGTTCCCGCCACACCGATGGGGGTCACCTCCCCTGATTCGACCGACATCAGGGCCAGATCGCCTTCACCGTCGGTGAACACGATGTTCTGTGATCCGGGGTCGAAATCGATCGACGACTCGAACGCGATGCCCTCGACCAGGGTCGTGCCGGCGCCGCTGAGCGAATCAACCGCGCAGAGATCGGCCCGATGAGTTTCCGACTCGGTCAGGCACACCGCGTACAAGGTCCGCGGAACTACCGGCCCGTCCCCAAGGTCCGCCCCCCCACCCCGACTACACGAACCCGCCAACAGCACGAGGACCAAGAGCACGGCGCCCCAGCCACGCACAACGCTCCACCATGTTCCGAAAGCCACAGACGTTCTCCCCAGTCCTGAATACCCACTCCGGCAAAGGCGCTCACCGGAAACTCACCGTGCGGAAACGGCCCCTTGCTCACTCGTTGTTGGAACCGACTCGGTACAAGGCCTTCAACTGATCCCGGAGAACCGGAATCCCGAATGACCTCAGACTCCAACTCACCCCGAAAGGTAGAAGACCAGCACGGAAGCCATGTAGCCCAGGAACGACAAGGCTCGCGCCAGGATTATCCACAGATCGATTCGTTCTTCGCCGCCGATGAAACGCCCGTCAACCTCAGCTCCACTTGAAGAAACGGCTGGCCTCTTTGGAAGGTTCCTGTCGTTCGGCCTCCAGGCCCAGTAGAAGCCCGCTCCGATGCCCACTCCCAGGCCGAAGATCAGGTGCTGTTGCCACGTGACACCGTGACTGCCTCTCATGATCAGCAAACCCACGAGGGTCGCCGGCACCGCTCCGACGATGGCGGCCATCAGACCCCGGAGCATGAGTGGATGCACGTCCAGAGTCACCCGCCCGGACACGTCAGTCATCTGGCACCCCCTGAGGCTATCGACAGGCCAGCCTGCCGGGCGTCCCATTCGCCCGCCGGTGCTGTGCGAGCCTACTTCGCTACGGAGCGGGTACGGGAACCCGAACTGTTCTGCACCACCGCCTGACCTTCGATACCTGGCACCCGGGCGGTGGAGTTCCCTCCGGTCGCTGACGCCGCGGTGTGATGACCGCTCCGGACCCCCGTTCACGCCCCGGAGCTCGTAGGCCCGCGTGACCTATCCCCAGACTTGCCACGCCCCAGCCACACTCGAAGACGGCCTTGCAGTCGACGTGGTCTGATCCGCAGCCTTGCACACCTTCGCGAACCCGCCACCGGAACCAGCTTTGTTGCCCTCGGTGTCGAACGTGTACGTCGGCACCCTTGACGGCACGGACCCGCACGCGTGGCCGCTCGTACCGGTAGACATCCAAGACAACTGATCGGGTCTTTTCTACGCAGGTCATCGTAGTGCCGTAAGACCAGTCCCTAGCGGGTCGCAGAAGAGTGGTAGTCCTACTCACCAATGCCTCCGCTCAAATTGTCCCTACCCTCGCCCGGCTCCTCATCCCTATACCCAGTGCCCTCGCGATGTCCTCCCGGCACCTGTCCACCGTTGTAATCTCTCGCATCACTGACAGAAAAGTAGGAGTCGCCGCTGTCTGGCGGGATCCAGAAACGGCCTGCACTATTGGCAGTATCACCACGACCACTCGTGATCGGAGCGCCTTTCCTCCTTCGAGGCCTCGGCCTGCAAGAGCGTCGACCTTGGTCAGCAGGCGCATCTCCTCGTTCCCGCATCATGGCTTGTGGTAGCCACAATGGGGCCAACAATAGGCTTCCGGCCAGGTACAGAACCGGGGATGCGGAGCCAATCTCATGGCCGAATCGGAATACAGCAACTCCCTCGAGCATCACAAGCAGAAGGCCAGAAAAGAATGCTTCCACCGCCGCAAGACGAATCTGCCGGCGATGGGTCGACACAGCCGCCGCCAGTCCGAGGATGGCGGCGATCGTCGGCGTAGCCCACACGAACACCACAAGCAAGGTGTGGGAGTTCAAGTGATGCTCCAGGCCTTTGTTCCTATCTCCATATCCATCGTCCCCGTCGTTGGGAAGCGGGGGTTCGGGCCATCTCGAACCTCACAAGTGGACTCGATCATGTTTCGCCTGACCTCGAACCACCACCTCGCCGCTTCCAAGGGTGCTCTCCCACGGGCACTGTTACCGGAGGTTACCGGCGTACGCCACAGCTGAGGTGAAGCCCCATACGCCAACGTGGTAGTCGTACCACTCGCCTAACAGGAGGCCCGGCTCCCCACCGGATCGCCGACCCGCGAACGGCTCTCCGTCATCTCACTCCCGATCATCCGCACCCTCACCGGTGTCGCTGTCCCGATGCCGAGCCTCCTCTCGGCCCATCTCCTCCACCGTCCACACGCGGTACTTCCTCGCGTCGCTGACAGTGGAATATGAGGGGCCGTAGCCGTAGATCGTCCGGAAGTGACTATCGAAATAGGCGGCATCGCCGCTGCTGTCCGTGATCGCGTGATCCTTGCGCTTTCGAGGTCTCGCTCTCCGCCTGTCGGGAGGCGTAGGGGGCGTATCCAGTAGTCCCTTGCCCCTCATCCATTCAGGAAGCCAGAACGGGCTGAGCAATAGCCAGCCGGATACCGGAGCCACGAGGGCAAAACCCCCAGTGTCCGCCCCGAACTCCAAGACGACAACTACCATCCACCCAAGAATCAACACTCCAGCGATGACTGCGGAGGTCACAGCTTGAATGGCATGGCCCTTGTACTGATGATAGGCGCCATACAAGATGATCGCGAGCGCCACCGGGAACAGAGACCACGCAAGTAGTA
>DRKF01000241.1 GCA_011051915.1 Acidimicrobiales bacterium
GGTACCGGAGAACATCAGACGGGTGGCATCGTCGGGCTCGTGGTGCAGACCGAGGATGTGGCCGATCTCGTGGCCGGAGACCCGTTCGTCGTGCACGGTCGGATCGTCGGTGACGAAGAAGACCCGCGAGCGTTGCGGGGTGAACCCGTTGACACCCCCGAGGAACGGCAGGTAGAAGCCGTTGACCGCCCCCGGTTCGGGCACCTCGAACCGATCGCCTGCCGCCTGGAGAAACGAGTTGGAGCGTCCGGCGATCAGGTCACCGATGATGTCGGGGGGGACGGAGATGGTGCGAACCACCACCGGTTCGAAGACGATCCCCGATCCGTTCCAGATCCTCTGGATTCCCTGGGCGATGGTTCTCACGCCCGCCTCGTCGCGCCTCGATGACAACCGGCCGTCGGCTCCGGCCTCGGCGTCATGGACCACGTAGAGCGACAGCGGCACCGAGATTCTCGGGGTCGAAACTGTGGCCGTGGGGATCGCTCCGGCGTCACCCACCGAAGCTTCGGCTTCCTGTGAAGACCGGGTCGACCCGCCGCACGCGGCGAGAATGAGGGTGAGTCCCAGACCCACGAGACGAAATCGGCGCACCCGGGCGGAACCCGCGCCGGTCGGCTGCTGTTCCCGACCGAGTCCCCCCGGTCGGGAGTCCCCCGGCCTGATTCCTGATTGATCGAGTCAATTCACCTGGAGTTCACCTCGACGCGGGGAGGGCTTTACCCCGCATCCGTAGCTTCTGGGTGAACCGGGTCAGAGGGACTCGGAGGTACCCAGAGGGAGACCAAGGTGACACGACCCCGTGGCGGGTTCGGAATCGTGGCGGTGCTGGTGGCCACGGCCCTGGTCGCCGCCGCATGTGGCGGTGGTGGCAGCGATCAGAGTGCAGAAGGCGGTAGTGGTGACTCCAGCGGAGCAGCCGGTGAGGTGAACATCTCGGGCTCCTCCACCGTCGAACCGGTGTCGGTTCGGGTGGCCGAACTGTTCGAGAGTGTGAATCCCGACGTCATAGTCAACGTGGACGGTCCCGGCACCGGGGATGGCTTCGTTCTGTTCTGTGACGGCGAAACCGACATCTCCGATGCCTCCAGGGCGATAAAGGACTCGGAGGCGCAGAACTGTGCCTCCAACGGCGTCGACTACCTGGAACTGAAGATCGGAATCGACGGTCTGGCGGTCATGACCGGTCCGGGAAATCCCCTGGAGTGCCTGAACCTCGCCGACCTCTACGCCCTGACCGGTCCGGAGTCCACCGGCTTCACCAACTGGACCGACGCCCAGGCCCTGGCGGCCGAACTCGGGTCGGACACCGTGTTCCCCGACGCCCGACTCGACATCTTCGGACCGGGTGAGGAATCGGGCACCTTCGACACCTTCGTCGAGTTCGTGATCGACGGCACGGCCGAGGCGAGAGGTCGGGACGGCACCACCCGACCGGACTACAACGCCAACGCCGACGACAACGTGATCGTCCAGGGAGTGGAGTCCTCCGACACGTCCCTGGGATGGGTCGGCTTCGCCTTCGCCGCGAACGCTCCTGACGTGAAACTCCTGAGGATCGACGGTGGTGACGGCAACTGCGTCGCTCCCACGGCGGAGACCATCGCCTCGGGGGAGTACCCCCTGTCACGGCCGCTGTTCATCTACCCCAACACCGCCCGGGTGGCGTCGAATCCCGGGGTGAAGGCCTATGTGGACTTCTACATGGGTGAGGGAATGGACGAGGCGGTCGCCGAGGTCGGCTATGTGCCCCTCTCCGACGAGGCCAGGGCCGAGACCCGGGCCGCCTGGCAAGCGACTTCCTGAGCCCATGGTCGCGACTGTGCTCACGAACGGGCCCACCGACGGGCCCACCGACAGATCGGCCGATGGTCCCGCCGGATGGCGGCAGAGCCGAAGTCGGATGCGCGGTCTGGCGGTGGGTGTGGCCACCTTCGGTCTCGGTGGACTGGTCACGGCGTGGCTGCTGGTCACCGACCCGGTACTCCTGACCGCGGGGGCACTGCTGGTCGCCGGACTGGTCATGTTCGGACGACGCCTTCTCGCCGGTGGCGCACAGACCGCGGGTCCCACCGTTGTTTCCGCCGAGATCCTCGCCGGCAGCGGTCGTCGGGCCTTCACCGAGGGATTCTGGAAGGGCGTCTGGCTCGGTGCGGCCCTGGTGTCGCTGCTGGTCTCGCTCCTCATCGTGTTCAGCCTGGCCCGCGAGGCGCTCACCTTCATCACCCGGGTCGACTGGGCGGATCTGTGGGCGATCGGATGGTTCCCCCGCCGGGGGCTCTACGACATCAGGACCCTGGTGGTGGCCTCGCTGATAGTCACCGTGATCGCCATGGTCGTGGCCATGCCGGTCGGACTCGGTGCCGCCGTCTACCTCTCGGAGTACGCCAGACCGCGGGTCCGGGCGTGGTTGAAACCGGTTCTGGAGATCCTGGCCGGCATACCGAGCGTCGTCGTCGGCTTCTTCGCCCTGACCTTCATCGCCCCGGAGTTCATCGGCCGTCTCTTCAGCGGTCACGACACCGGATCCCTGGCGGCGGCCGGAGTGGGAGTCGGGATACTCACGGTGCCCCTGGTGGCCTCCGTCTCCGAGGATGCCATGAGGGCCGTCCCCCGCAGCCTGCGCGAGGCCTCCGCCGGTCTGGGCGCCCGCAGGGTGACGACCTCCGTACGGGTCGTCATTCCCGCCGCCGTATCGGGTCTGGCGGCAGCGTTCATCGTCGGCGTCTCCCGGGCGATCGGGGAGACCATGGTCGTGTTCCTGGCCGGCGGAGCGGGCGACACGGCGATCTTCACCGCCTCACCGCTCCACGGGAGCCTCACCATGACCGCCGGAATGGCATCACTGGCATCGGGCACCGACAACGTCGTCGGTCAGGGACTCACCTTCCAGAGCCTGTACTTCGTGGGTCTGCTGCTCTTCCTGATCACCATGGGTCTCAACGTGGCGGCCGGCCGCTTCGTCGGGCGGATACGGGAGCGCTACTGATGGTCGGAATCCTCGACAGCCGAACCCGTGACCGGGTGGAGGTCAGGCTGAACACCCGGCGGCGGGACCTCCGCGGAACCGTGTTCGTGGCCGCCCTGCAGTTCGCCCTGCTCCTGGCGCTGCTGGTCCTCACCGTTCTGCTGGTGGACGCGGTCCGCGACGGGTGGGGAATCCTCGGTTCCCGACTGGGCTCCTTCCTGTCGGGCACCCTGCGATCGGGGTCGGCCGACCCGACCCTGGGAGTCCACCAGGGCCTGGTCGGCACGTTCTGGCTGGCGGTCTTCGTGGCCACTCTCGCCTTTCCGGTGGGAATCGGTGCCGCCGTCTACCTCGTCGAGTACGCCCCCGACAACCGGTTCACCCGGTTCGTGGAACTGAACATCCGGAACCTGGCCGGGGTGCCCTCCGTCGTGTACGGACTGCTGGGTCTGTTCCTGTTCGTGAAGGGACTGGACGGATTCACCGGAGGCAGAACCCTGGCCTCGGCCGGTCTGACCCTGGCGATTCTCGTGATGCCGATCGTGGTCATCACCGCCTCGGAGGCCATCAGGGCGGTTCCGGCGGGGTACTCCGAGGCCGCCCTCGGACTAGGGGCCACCAGGTGGGACGCGATCCGTACCCAGGTGCTCCCCGCCGCCGCCCCGGGGATACTCACCGGGACCCTCCTGTCGATGTCGAGGGCGGTGGGGGAGGCCGCGCCCCTGATCCTCGTCGGCGCGGTCACCGGTCGGTTGGGGCGCAACCCCGGGCTGCTCGACACCGACCAGATCACATCGAAGTTCACGGCGATGCCGATCGTCATCACCCAGTGGGTGAAGAACAGCGGACGGGACCAGGGATTCTCCACGGCGGCAGCGGCGGCGATCGTCGTTCTGCTGGTGTTCGTACTGGCCCTGAACTCCGTGGCGATCGTCCTTCGCAACCGATTCGAGAGCAGAAGCAGGTGACAGAGGCCATGCCCACGACACAGAGTATTCCCAGGGCCGGTAGCGCTCCGATCCGCCAGGTGCGGCCCGGGTCCGCACCGGGCGCCCCCCTGCCGCCGCGGACAGCGTCCCCCGCCGTGAGCACCTCAGCGCCGCAGGCTGTCCCGGAGGGGGTGCCGGCACCCGAGAACGTCTTCGAGGTCTCGGACCTGTCGGTCTCCTACGGGTCCACGGTCGCCGTGCGGGACGTCTCCCTGGGCATCGGGAGGAATCGCATCACCGCCATGATCGGACCCTCGGGCTGTGGGAAGACCAGCGTGCTGCGCTGTTTCAACCGGATGAACGACCTGATCGACATCGCCCGGGTGGAGGGCGAGGTGCGCTACCACGGCCACGACCTGTACGCCTCGTCGGTGGATCCCGTCGAGGTTCGTCGTCGTATCGGCATGGTCTTCCAGAAGCCGAATCCCTTCCCCAAGTCGATATTCGACAACGTCGCCTACGGTCCCCGGATCACGGGGATGACCCGGGACAGGTCGGCGATCGCCGAGATCGTCGAGACCTCGCTGCGAAAGGCCGCCCTGTGGGAGGAGGTCAAGGACCGGCTGACCGACACCGCGACGGGAATGTCGGGCGGGCAGCAACAGCGGCTCTGCATCGCCCGGGCCCTGGCTACCGATCCCGACGTGCTTCTCATGGACGAGCCCTGTTCGGCTCTCGACCCGATCGCCACCGCTCGCATCGAGGAGCTGATGCAGCAGCTCCGGACCGAGTACTCGATCGTGATCGTCACCCACAACATGCAACAGGCGGCCCGTGTGAGTGAGCGCACGGCGTTCTTCACCGCCGAGGTGGATCCGGTGACCGAGAGCAGGGTCGGCCTGCTGGTGGAGTACGGCGACACCGCCACCATCTTCTCCAACCCCTCCGATGAGCGCACCGAGAACTACGTCACGGGCAGGTTCGGATGAGTAC
>DRKF01000242.1 GCA_011051915.1 Acidimicrobiales bacterium
GGGGCTGGTCGTCGCCGGGCTGGACACCGGCCGGTACCGCGGGTGGGCGGCGGTGTTCCTGGCCCTGACCGCGCTGAGCCACCTGATTCCCCTGCTGTTCGCGGTGGGGGGAGCGGTGATAATCGTCGCCACCCGCGGCTACCACCGCCTGCCGGCCCTGGTGGGGCGAACCCAGACCCTGCTGGTCACGATCGCCGGCTTCATGCTGGTGGCGGCCACGGTGAGAGTCAGCTCTTCGGCCGTCGTCCGAATCGCGGTGGTCGTGATGCTCATCGGCGTGCTCCTGGCCGTCGAGTTCCGCCGGACCTGGTGGGCTCTCACCACCGGTGTGGCCGGTCTGCTCCTGACCGCCTTCTGGTTGCTGCCCTTCGTGGCCCGGCGGGGCTACATGAACGACATGGGCTGGGGCAAGATCAACGACGTCCGCCACTACCTGTTCAGTCCCGAACTGATACCCGGGGACGGCACCTACCTCTCCACCGGCTGGCTGCTGGCCCTGGCCGGGGCCGGGCTGGTCCTGGGCGTCCTGCACTGGGACCGGACAGCCCTGGCGTGGGGCGGAATCGCCGCCGCTGCCGCCATGGCCTTCGTATTCTGGCCTCAGAACCGACTCTGGAACGCCCGGTTCCTGGGTTTTTGGTATCTGAGCCTCTACATGCTCGCGGCCATGGGGGCCTTCTACATCGCCCGGGCCGTGGCGGTCGAGATGCGAACCCGTCTGCGGGACCGTCCCGACTGGCCGGTGCTCGAGCGGGTGTTCGGATGGGCCCGTCTGGCCCTGCCGGTCGCGGTTCTGGTCGTCGGCTACGGCTGGGTCGCCCTCCATCTCGGCGTTCTCCCCGGGGGCAGCCGGACCTCCGACGGGGGCTACGCCTGGGGCCCGCTGAGGGTCGGCAGCGGCGACATGAACTTCGTGTCGGGCTGGGCCAACTGGAACTTCTCGGGCTATGAGAAGAAGGCCGCCTACCCCGAGTACTACTCACTCGTCACCACCATGGAGCAGGTGGGAGCCGAGCAGGGCTGCGGCCGGGCGATGTGGGAGTTCGGCCGTACCCAGCTGGATCAGTACGGCACTCCGATGGCCCCGATGCTGCTACCCCATTTCAGCGATGGCTGCATCGGCTCCATGGAGGGCCTCTACTTCGAATCCACCCCCACCGTGCCCTACCACTTTCTGCTGCAGTCGGAGTTGTCGGCGGAGCCCTCCCGGCCCATGAGGGACATCCCCTACTCCGACTTCGACATCGACAAGGGCATCGAGCACATGAAGATGATGGGGGTGACCTACTACCTGGCGTTCAGCGACCAGGCCCGTCAGGCCGCCGCCGAACGCCCCGAGGAGCTGACGGCGGTGGCCTTCTCCGACCCCTGGGTGATCTACCGGCTCACCGACCCCGCCGTGGTGGCCCCCCTGGCGTTCGAGCCGGTGGTGGCCGAGGGCATCGGACAGGCCGGCAGGGAGTGGACCGATCCCGGTGTGGCCTGGTTCAACGATCCCTCGGCGTGGGATGTCCCCTTCACCGCCGACGGCCCACCGGAGTGGTCACGGGTGGCACCCCCGGGCAGCACCCAGGCCGAGGTCGCCGGAGCGGAGGTCATCGACAGCGCCCCGCGCCACGCCCTGGCCCCCGTGGAGATCACCAATGTCGTCATCGAGGATCAGAGCGTGTCCTTCGACGTCGACCGAACCGGAGTGCCGGTGATGGTGAGGGTGTCGTACTTCCCCAACTGGTCGGTGAAGGGGGCCGAGGGTCCTTACCGGGCCAGTCCGAACTTCATGGTCGTCATCCCGACGTCGAATCACGTGGTCCTCCGGTACGGCGACACCTCCGTGGAGTACGCGGGGTACGGCCTCACGATTCTGGGCCTGCTGGTTCTGGTCGCTTTCGCCCGGGGCGGCGAACTGAGGGTCCGGCGCCGGATCGAGGGGGGCGATCCCGAGTTCTGGGATCCCGACGCGGCCTGGGCCGAGCCCTCCGGGGACCCCGAACCCCCCGGTGGTCCCTCCGAACCGGTATGACCCCGTCGCTGCGTCCGGCCGGGTGCGATCCTCGAACCGGGTATGTGCGCCGGTGAAGCGGCGGCTGCGCCGATTCCTGCTGGTGGGTCTTCTCGTGACCGCGGTCGATGTGGGTGTACTCCTCGCGCTGGGGGCGGGCTGGGGTCTGGCCTGGGTTCCCTCCGACGTCATCTCGGTGCTGGTGGCCTCGGTGTTCTCCTATCTGGTCCACCGTCGCCTCACATTTCCCGACGACACCTACGCGGTCATCGATCGCCGGCCCGGACCCTTCTTCCGCACGATGGCGGTCTCGGGACTCGTGGATGTGACCGTGTTCGCGCTGATGGTCGTGCTGGGGGCCGACTCGGTGCCGGCGGTTCTGGGCTCCAAGGTCCTGGCCCTCGGTTTCGCCGCCGTGGTCCGCTCGATCAACTACCGACAGGTCCTGTTCACGACCGTCAGGGCCGATCAGCAGGTGCCCTCCGATCGGGTTCCCAGTGCCGGTGAGCCCCGGCTGTCGGTGATCCTGCCCGCCTACCGGGCGGCCGAGATCGTGGGCCCCAGCATCGCGAGGCTCCGGGACTCACTGGCCGGAGTCGCCGAGGAGGGCGGTTTGCAGATAGTGGTGGTCGACGACGGGTCCGGCGACGGCACCGCCGAGGTCGCCACCGAGGTCGCCGACCTGGTGGTGGCCCTACCCGAGAACCGGGGCAAGGGAGCCGCGGTGAGGGCCGGAATGCTGGCGGCCACGGGCCGCACCCGAATCTTCACCGACATCGACCTGGCGTACCCGCCCGAGCAGCTCACCCGGGCCCTGGCCGAGATAGAGGCCGGGGCGGACATGGTGGTCGGCTCCCGTCGCCACGGGGACACCGACGCCCTCAACCGGGCCGACGCCATACGCGA
>DRKF01000243.1 GCA_011051915.1 Acidimicrobiales bacterium
ACCCGCGGTCAGTCCCTGACGTGACAGGTCGGCCCAGGCCCGGGCGTAGTCGGTGAAGCTCTGTACGTCGACGAGGGTGCGGTCCAGGTCGAAGAGGACCGCCGAAGGGCTCCCAGGTGTCATGGCCGGCTCCCCCCTGCCTCAAGGGCCTCGTGCGGTCGGGGAACCAAGCTACCCCCGTCGCGCCGGTCCCGGTCGAGACCCCGCCCATATGTACGTACGTTTCGGGTGTCCCACGGATAGAATCAACCGGATGTGTAGACGAATCACCTGCTCGACCTGTGGCCGACCCGGATGGTCCGGATGCGGAGCCCATGTGGAGGCCGTACTCGGCGATGTCGCTCCCGAGGACCGTTGCCAGTGCAGCACCTCGCCCGGATGGCTGAGCCGCTTCCGCCGCCACTGACCCGTCCCCGGTCGGCCCCGATTCGGTCCACCGAGGGGTCGACGGCCTACGCTCTGCCCTCCACGACCAGGACTGCGTAGACCCATGGACAAGCCTGCCCGATCCGGGAAGACCGCTGGAGACGACCACCGGAGCCGCCCCGACATCGTCATCATCATGACCGACCAGGAGCGAGCCCCGGTTCCCTACGAGACCGAGGAACTGACGGCCTGGAGGAGTGAGGCCCTACCCGCCCGTCGCTGGTTCGATGACAACGGGGTCAGCTTCGGTCGCCACTACACCGGGTCCCTGGCCTGCGTCCCGAGCCGGCCGACACTGTTCACCGGCCAGTTCCCCGACCTGCACGGGGTGACGCAGACGGACGGTCTCGGCAAGAGAGCCGACGACTCGCGCATGAGGTGGTTGCCGCCCGGTGAGGTGCCCACCCTGGGCAACTGGTTTCGAGCTCTCGGGTACGACACCCACTACGACGGGAAATGGCACATCTCCCACGCCGACCTGGTCGATCCCGACGGCGGCAGACCGCTGCGCACCAACGACGGGGAGGGCCGGATCCTTCCCGAGGCGGTGGCGGCCTATCTCGAGGCCGATCCCCTGGGACCCTACGGATTCTCCGGCTGGGTCGGCCCCGAGCCCCATGGTGCGGGGATGGCGAACAGCGGACTGATCCGCGATCCCATCATCGCCGACCGGGTGGTCGCCTGGTTGGAGGACCGGTACCGGCGCCGCTCCGAGGGAGATCCCGAGGCCCGGCGCCCGTTCCTGCTGGTCGCCAGTTTCGTGAATCCCCACGACATCGTCCTCTTCCCCGGCTGGGTCCGCCGCGACCCGGTCCAGCCCTCACCTCTCGATCCCCCGCCGGTCCCTCCCGCACCCACGGCCCGGGAGGATCTCGCCGCCAAGCCCGCCGCCCAGGCCGCCTACCGGGCCGCCTACCCCACCGGGTACGGAACCGCCGGGGTCATCGATCATGTGTACGAGGCCAACGCCCAGAGGTACCGGGATCTCTACTACCGGCTCCATGCCGAGGTCGACGGCCCCATCGACCGCGTACGCCGAGCAGTCACCGAATCCGTCGACACCGGTACGGCGAGCTCGACGGTGCTGGTCCGCACCGCCGACCACGGCGAGTTGCTCGGGGCCCACGGGGGTCTGCACCAGAAGTGGTTCAACCTCTACGACGAGGCCACCCGAGTGCCCTTCACCATCGCCCGGGTGGGCCCGGACGCCACTGCGGGCCGCGTGGTGTCCGACATGCCCACCAGCCATGTCGACCTGGTCCCCACCCTCCTGGCCGCCGCCGGGGCCGACATCGACATCCTGGCCACGGAACTCGCCTCCGAGTTCAGCGAAGTCCATCCCCTACCCGGTCGCAACCTGATGCCCGTCGTCGATGGCGTCGAGCCACCGGCGTCCCGGCGTCCCGTCTACCTGATGACCCGCGACAACATCCTGGAGGGGGACACCGCCGCCTCGGCCATGGCCCGGGCCGCGGGCCTGGCTGACAATCCTCCCGGCCCCATGAGGATCAGGGTCCCGGCCGGAGTGGCCGCCAACTTCGAGGCCACCGTCGCCAGGGTGGAGGCCGACGACGTGCCCCGCGGCGCCGGGCACGTCTGGAAACTCGTCCGCACCTTCGACGATCCGGACACCTGGACCGAACCCGGGGTCAGGCACCTGGCCGCCGACGAGCCGGGCTCCCCGCAGTACCGGACCGAGCCTCTCGGCGACGAATGGGAACTCTACGACCTCGACGACGACCCCATCGAGGTCGAGAACCTGGCCTCGGACCCCGAGGCGCAGCCGGTGTTCGAACACCTGAGAGGCCTGCTGGCCCGGCTCCGCCGGGAGTCGGTGCCCGAACGCAACCGACCATGGCCCTATGCCGTTCGCCGGGGCTCCTCCCCGACGGAGAAGCGGGCCCGGACCGTGGCCCGCGGTCTCGGGGCTGCCGCGGCCTCCGGTCTGGCACGAGTCTCGGGAAGAATTCGCCGATCGGCCGGGGGCTCCGCCTGAGGGCCTTCGGCGTTATCGGACCCGTCCGGGGAACGACACCTCCAGGACCACGCAGCCCGTTTCGGTCCGGAACGGTCCGTGCCACTGTCCCGGTGGACGGGCGACATAGTCCCCCGCCGTCAACCATCGGCCGACGGCCTCGTCGTATAGCCGCCCCGAGAGGATCATCACCTGTTCGGGGTAGGTGTGGGACTTCCCCCCGAACTCCGTGGTGTCGGCACCGGGCAGAAAGCGGGTCAGACGGGTGTAGGTACCCAGGGCGGGATCCTCGTGGAGGGTGAGTTCCTCGGCTCGACCCTCCAACCCCGACACGGGGTGCCAGCGATCGGCCGACTCGGGAGCCAGGGGGTTCCAGTACCCGTCCTCCGGCTCCCGATCGTGTGTGACCTCCGCTTCGGTGTTCACAAACTCTCCCCTCCCTGACGGCAACGCTACGACACGTTGGTGTGCGTGGTCGTCCCGTTTTCGGGAGCAGGGTCACCTGAGTCCTCGGGGCCACCCCGCGTCGACCGCTACGGTGAAGGCGTAGTTGTCACCCGGCGCCTTGCCGGGTTCGACACCTGGCGATCAGGGGAGCGACGTGGCCGGGTCACAGGAGCGAATCTGGGGTGAACTCGAGATCGCCCATTCGGCCCGTCGTTGGGCTTTCCCGCCCCAGCCGGAACAGAAACCCCGGGCTGCGGTACTGGGATGCGCCGACGCCAGGGTTCCTCCCACCGCGCTGTTCGCCCAGGCCCCGGGTTCACTGTTCACGGTGCGCGTGGCGGGGAACACCATCGGTCCGATGGTTCTGGCCAGCCTCGACTTCGCCACCAGCGAACTGGCGGTGCCCCTGATCGTGGTTCTGGGCCACAGCGACTGCGGGGCGGTCAAGGCGGCGCTCGCAGGGAATCGCGACCGGGCCCTGGCCCCTGTTCTGGTACCCATATCCCGGGCCCTGGCCGACGGCCGCCCCGCCTACCTCGACGAGGCGGTCCGGTTGAATGTGATGGCCTCGATGCGAGCCCTCCGCTCCCATCGAGGCCCCACGGGTTCCGCCATCCGGTCGGGCCGGGTACTTCTCAAGGGGGCGGTCGTCGACGTCGTCAGCGCCCGGTTGACCGAGGTTCCCCTCCCCACCGACCAGCCCTGAGAGGATCCGGTCCCGGACCGGGGTCGTCAGCCGTCCCTGCCCGGCTCGGGCTCGGCCGAGGGTCTCAGGGACGACCTCCGACCGGCGGCCCATTCGGTCACGAAGCGATAGCGGTCGCCCCTGATGGTCGTGGTGCGCCATTCCACCGCCCGGTCGTCCCGACGACCCAGCCGCTCCAGGGAGAATGCGGCCTCCCCGGGTTCCAGGCCGAGTCTCGCCGCGTCCTCCGCCGGCGGGACCACTGGGCTGAGTCTCTCCCAGCCGTGATTGGGCACGGGTGAGCCGACCTCGGCCAGGCGGTCGTATAGGGCCGCCCGGGTGAAATCGACGTTCATCAGCGGCTCTCCCACCTCGCGGGGGAGCCAGGCCCGGTCGATGGCCAGGGGTTCGGGCCCGGCCCACCGCACCCGTTCGACGAGGACCAGCCCGGTTCCGGGATGGAGTTCCAGGTGCCCGGCCGCCTCGTCGTTCCCGACGATCTCCAGGCGGACGAGTTCGCTGTGCTGGGCGACACCGGAGGCCTCCACCGTCTGGAACAGGCTGTACAGGGTTCCCAGGGACTGCTCGAACTCGGCCCGATTGAGGGTGGTACGCCGACCGCGTTCCCGCCGGAGGAGGCCACCGCGGTTCAGGCGACGTACGGCCTCGCGCACCGTGTGCCGGCTGACCTCGTACTCGGTGGTCAGCTCCGAGTCGGTGGGAAAGCCGTCCTCGAACTCCCCGGCCTCGAGCCTGCGGCGAAGATCTACCTCGATCTGGGCCCACAGGGGCATGGGATCGGAACGATCCAGAGGGGACATCGGGGGCCTCCAGACCCGTGGCACCGCCGGCCACCTACGGTCTCCCCCAGTATACGTACATCCGGACTATTGGCCTGACCGCTGCCCCGTCGGCGACCGCCCCACCCGCGATCACCGTCCGGCCAGTTTGACCGTACAATTGTCACCATGGCTGAATCCGCTCACTCCGTAGTTCCGTCACCACCTCCCACCGGCCCTTCCCCGACCGGCCCACGCCGGACCCGGACACGCCGGCTGTCCGCCGTCCTGGGCGTCGCCATGTCGCTGACGCTGGTGGCGACGGCCTGTGGCGACACTTCGTCGTCGGCCGACGGCGCCGGACCCTCGTCCACCGCCGTCGCCGAAGCAACAGTTGCCTCTCCCGGCGGTCTGGTGACCGTGTCCCCCCTCGAGGCCCGGGCCGTGATCGACGACCCGCCCGCCGGACTCGTGGTCCTCGACGTGCGGACTCCCGAGGAGTTCGCCGAGGGCCACATCGAGAATGCGGTCATGTTGGACTTCTACCGCGACGACTTCGCCGACCGCCTGGCCGAGCTCGACCCCACCGCCCCCTACGTCCTGTACTGCCGATCGGGCAACCGCAGCGGCCGGACCCTGCAGATGATGGCCGATCTGGGATTCGACACCGTCTACAACGTCGACGGTGGAATCATCTCGTGGCTCGACGCCGGCCTTCCGGTGGTCACCGGCTGACGGCCTGGGTACAGCCCCACCCCCGGGGACCCGGACAACAACACCGACCCCCGGGGAAGTCACCGGGGCGCTCAGGCGAACAGACCACCCCGGGGACTGGACCGACCCCCGGGGACTGCACCGACCTCCGAGGAAGTCACCGGGGTGGTCAGGCGATAGGGTCACCCCGGGATCCCGTAAGCGCTTACACAGGTGATCCCCGGGGCCGACCGGAGAGGGCGATGGCGTCAGATACCGGAGGAGCATGGTGGAGTGGAGCCGTCGGCTACGAGATCTACGTCCGCTCCTTCGCCGACAGCTCCGGTGACGGCATCGGGGACCTCCGCGGCGTCACCGACCACCTCGACCACCTCGCCGACCTCGGGATCGATGTGCTGTGGCTGACTCCCTTCTACCCGACCCCGGGCTTCGACCACGGCTACGACGTCAGCGACTACTGCGCCGTCGATCCCGCCCACGGCACCCTCGAGGACTTCGAGAACCTCACCACCGCCGCCCACGAGCGCGGCCTCAAGGTGGTGATCGACCTGGTGCCCAATCACACCAGCGCCGATCACCCGTGGTTCCGCGACGCCCTGGCCAACCCCGACGGTCCGCGGCGCGACTACTACGTCTGGGAGGATCCGGCCCCCGACGGCGGCCCGCCGAACAACTGGGTGTCGCACTTCGGCGGTCCCGCCTGGACCCACGATCCCGTCTCGGGCCAGTACTACTGTCATCTGTTCCTCCCCGAGCAACCCGATCTCAACTGGGCCAACCCCGCCGTCGTGGCCGAGTTCGACCGGATCCTGATGTTCTGGGCCGACCAGGGGGTGGACGGCTTCCGGATCGATGTGGCCCACGGCCTGGTCAAGGATCCCCTGAGGCGGGACAACTCCCTGATACGCCCTCTGACTCCCGACATGGGGCCGGTGGAGGTGTTCGAGTCCTTCGCCCACGACCATGATCTGGATCAGAACGCCAACATAGAGATCTTCCGGGGTTGGAACCGTCTTCTCGAGCCCCGGAACCTGGTCCTCATCGGCGAGATAGGGGTGACCGACCAGGAACGGGCGGCGCGCTACGTCGCCGACGGCGATGGTCTGCACGAGATGTTCTTCCTGGAATCCACCTACCTTCCCTGGGACCCGCCGGCGTGGCGAAACGCCCTGACGGGCCTCCAGCCCCTCGCCCCCACCGGGGTGAGTTGGGTGCTCAGCTGCCACGACCGCCCCCGTGCGGTGACCCGATTCGGCGGCGGAGCACGCGGGGCCGAACGGGCCTTCGCCCTGGCGACGTTCATCATGGGCCTGGGCGGGACCCCCTTCATCTACCAGGGCGAGGAACTGGGCCTGCCCGACGGCCGGGTCCGTCCGGGGCACGTCAGCGATCCCCTGGCGGTACGCAACCCCGGATCGGACGAGGTCGGCCGGGACGGCTGTCGGACCCCGATGCCCTGGACCGGCGGGCCGACGAACGGGTTCAGCCCCAGTGGCCGGTCCTGGCTGCCCTCGGACGATCGGCCGGTGGAACTGACGGTGGCGGCCCAGTCCGGTGATCCCGCCTCGATGCTCAACCGCTACCGTGACCTGATCGCCTTCCGCCACCGGACCCCGGCCCTGTGGGAGGAGCCCCTGCGGTGGCTGGACTCGGAGACCGACGTACTGCTGGGCCGGCGGCCCCGGGTCCTCATGGTCCTCAACATGGCTCCGGACCGACGCGAGATACCTCTTGTGGGGGGACCCTGGGCGCTCGCCTTCGGCAGCCGATGCGGATCGTGCTGCTCACCCGCGCCACAATCTCTGGTCGTGGAACCCGAGACCTGCCTGATACTCACCCGGGAATGATGGAACCCAAGGCCCGCCCCCGACGCCGGAAGCCCACCATCGACGACGTGGCCCGCCCCCGACGCCGGAAGCCCACCATCGACGACGTGGCCCGCGAGGCGGGGGTGTCGGTGGCCACGGTGAGCAGAGCCCTCCGGGGTCTTCCCAGCGTGGCCGACTCCACCCGGCGCCGGGTCGTGGAGGCTGCCACACGGCTCCGGTACCAGGCCGACCCCAGCGCGGCCCGCCTGGCCTCCGGACGTACCATGACCATCGCTCTGGTCGCACCGTTCTTCGGCACCTGGCACACTGGAGAGGCTCTGGCGGGGATAGAGGAGGTGCTCTCCGACCGCGGCTACGACCTGCTGATCACCGCATCGGGGCTGGCCTCCGACGGAGATCACTTCCTCGAGACCGTCACCGCCCTCGACCGCCGGGTCGACGGCGTTCTCACCATCGACCTGTACCGCCACACCCCCGAACCGGCACCCCTGCCCGCCCTGCCCCTGCCGGTGGTCACCATCGGAGAGCTCCTCCGGGGCCATTCGGGGGTGGCGATTCCCGACGAGGAAGCCGCCGAGCGGGCCACCCGCCACCTCCTGGAACTGGGACACCGCCGAATCGCACTGATGACGTCTCCCACCCAGAACGCGTCGCCGGTTCCCGAACTCAGGGAGAAGGGCTTCCGACGGGCGATGGCCGACGCCGATGCCGGGGTCGACCCGAGCCTCGTCGTGGACGGCCGGTTCGAACTCGAGGGCGGGGCCGAGGCCATGGCCGCCCTGCTTGCTCTCCGCCGGCCACCCACCGCCGTGTTCTGTCTCTCCGACCTGATGGCCTTCGGGGCGATGCAGACCTGTCGCGAACTCTCCGTCGCCGTCCCCGGGGACATGTCGATCATGGGCTTCGACGACCAGGAGGTGGCCTCCGCCGCCGGGCTCACCACCATGCGCCAGGAGGTGCGGGCCATGGGCGCCCGTGCCGCCTCGATGCTCATCGATCGTCTCGAGAAGCCCAACTCGGCGGCGGTCCACGAGCAGTCCGGGGTGGAGCTGGTGGTGAGAGCCTCCACCGGTCCCCCGCGACCCGGCCGCGGTCGCTCCGGTTGACCCCCCGCCCCACCCACGACTAACCTCCGGGCCAGGAGTCATGTAAACGCTTACATGCAACGGACCCGCGCCAGTGTCGCCGGTCCCGGGCATGTAGCCGCCCAGGGCTCTCCGGCCGAGATGACCGCCCGACGGCTCACGGTCCAATATCCATCATCCGGGGAGGGACGAAATGGGTTCACGATCTCGCTGGAAGGCAATCTTCATTGCTCTTCTGGCCTTCGCCATGCTGGCCGCGGCTTGCGGTGACAGCAGCGGCGACAACAGCAACGCGGAAGGCGATGGCGCCTCCGAACTGAGCGGTACCACCGTTCGTATCTTCAGCTCCATCCGCGACGTCGAGGCCGAGCGCCTCGAGGCGGCTTGGAAGCCCTTCGAGGACCGCACCGGAATCGACATCGTCCACGAACCGTCATCGGAGTTCGAGACCCAGATCCGGGTACGGGTCGAGGGCGGCAACTCCCCCGACCTGGCCTTCATCCCCCAGCCCGGCCTGCTGCGTGACCTCGTGGCCACCGGCAAGGTGGTGCCCCTGGACAATCTCAAGGACACCGTCGCCGCCAACGACATCTCCGGCTGGGTCGAGCTCGGAACCGTCGACGGGACGTTCTACGCCCCGCCCTTCGGCACCAACATCAAGAGCCTCGTCTGGTACAGCCCGGCCAAGTTCGCCGAGTTCGGCTATGAGGTTCCCACCACCTGGCAGGAGCTGCTCGACCTCTCCGATCAGATGGTCGCCGACGGCAACACCCCCTGGGGTGTCGGCATCGAGTCCGGCGGAGCCACCGGTTGGCCCGCCACGGACTGGATGGAGGACGCCATGCTCCGCTTCGAGGGGCCCGATGTCTACGACCAGTGGGTCAGCCACGCGATCCCGTTCAACGATCCGAAGGTCCTCGACGCCGCCAACCAGGTCGGCAAGATCCTCAAGAACGACGACTACATCAAGGGCGGCTCCCGCTCCATCGCCACCACCTCCTTCCAGGACGCCGGTCTGTGCATCCTGGACGGGTCGTGTTTCATGCACCGTCAGGCCAGCTTCTACGGGAACCAGTTCCCCGACGGCACCACCAAGGGCCCCGACGGCGATGTGAACGCCTTCTACCTTCCCACCGTCAATCCCGGTGATCCGAAGGTGATGCTGGGTGGCGGTGAGGTCATCGCGATGTTCAACGACCGTCCCGAGGTGCGGGCCGTGGCGGAGTACCTGACCAGCGCCGAGTACGCCAACAGCCGGGCCGCGGCCGGTAACTGGCTGTCCCCCAACAAGGGAATGGATCCCACGATCATCACCGATCCCCTGGAGCAGACCTTCGCCAATCTGCTGCAGTCCTCCGACGTGTTCCGCTTCGACGGCTCCGACATGATGCCCGCCGCCGTCGGTGCCGGCACCTTCTGGACCGAGATGACCTCGTGGCTCGGAAGCGACAAGCCCATCGAGGACGTGCTCACCTCCAT
>DRKF01000244.1 GCA_011051915.1 Acidimicrobiales bacterium
ATATGACGGGGTGGTGTTCACCGTCGAAGAGGTGCTGGCCGGAAACACTGATCTCGTCGGTACAGAACTGACCGTCGAGCACCCGGCGGTGGTGACCACCGACTCCCTCGGCCCCGAGCGGGTGGAGTCAGCTCCCATCGGCCTCCTGCGTCAAGGAATCGAGCGAGCGGAGAAGGGCCTGAAGTCCGCCCGCTACCTCGTATTCGTCAAGAAGGATGCGCTCCCCGACGGTACGGAGTTCGTGTTGTTCAACACCCCGGGCGGACTCGTCGAGCTGGCCGACGACGGGACCACCCTCGAAGGCGCCGCCGGCCCCTTCCTGTTTCTTCACACCGACGAGGGGACCTACACCGACGGTCTCAGCCTCGACGTCATCCGCTCCTGGATCGAGGACGGACCGCCACCGTTGAGCATCCCCGAGGACGCCAGGCCCAAACCGGGTACGCCGGCCGGCACCATCGCCGATTCCCCGTCGGAGACCACGGCGGGCTAGTCGCTCTCCCCGGTGCCGCCCCGGCCCGGCTCAGTCCCGGTGGTAGAAGGCCTCGCGTTCGCGCGATGCCGGTACCACGGGGATTTCCTCCACGGGCAGCTCGGCCATGAACTGCTTGCGGCCGAGGGCGGCCTCGATGTGGGGAGCCAGGCGTTCGGCCTTGGCGGCCTCCCGGGCCGGTCGCTCGGCCGCGAACTCAGGAAGCACCTCGGCGGCGAACAGTTCGAGACTCTCGCAGATGTGCTCGTGGCGGTTCCTGCCACCCTGCTGGAGGAAGATGACCTGGTCGACCCCGGCGTCCTGGTAGTCGCGCACCATGGCCCGGTAGTCGTCGGGGGTGCCGATACCGGGGGCGGTCAGGGCCGGCAGCTCCCGGTCGGAGAGGGCCTCGAACTCCTCCCACAGGGTGCTGTGGCCGGGCACCGCGTCGTTGGCCACCAGGGCGTTGATCGCGTAGCGGAAGAACCGGAACCCCTCGATTCCCCGCCGCACGGCCTCATCGCGGTCGCGGTGCAGGGAGAAGCCGGCGACCATGGCGATGTTGGCGTTGACGCTGTGGCCCAGGGGGACACACTCATCGGAGGCGATGATCGAGTAGTACGTGTCGGCCCAGGTACGGGCCTCCTCGGGGTCCACGAAGCTGAACGCCAGGGCCCCCAGGCCGTTGCGGGCCGCCACCTCGATGGTGGCCCGGTTGGTGCAGGCCAGCCACATGGGCGGGTGGGGTTTCTGCAGGGGCTTGGGAATCACGTTGCGGCAGGGCATCGAGAAGGCCTCGCCGTCGTAGCCGGGGTAGGGCTTCATCACCATCATGTTGGCGATCTGCTCGGCGGTCTCCAGGGAGAGTTCCCGCTTGCGACGGGCCGGGATGCCGTAGCCGTGGAGCTCCAGACGGGTGGCGCCCTCCCCGATACCGAACTCCACCCGGCCGCCCGAGACCAGATCCAACATAGCCACCGCCTCCGCCGTGCGCGAGGGGTGGTTGTACTGGGGGATCACCTGGCGGATTCCGAAACCGATCCGAATCTGCTCGGTGCGGGCGGCCAGGGCGGACAGGAACACCTCCGACGCCGAGCAGTGGGAGTACTCCTCCAGGAAGTGGTGCTCGACGGCCCAGGCGTGGTCGATGCCCAGCCGGTCGGCCAGCTCCACCTGCTCGATGGCCTCGTTGACGATCCGCTGTTCCGAACCCTCCTGCCACGGTTTCGGCAGTTGCAGCTCGTAGAAGATCCCGAAGCGCATGTGTCCCCCTGTCTCCGGCTCTCACCGGACGTCCTAGGGCATTGAGCCTGCCGCTCGGTGCCTCGGGGCGCCAATCGGAATCGCCAACAGGGGGCGACCCGGGCCGGCATCACATTGTGACACCGGGAGTCACGCCACTTAGTCGAGGGGGTGGACGATGTGACGTCCCGACATGGTCCGGTACTCAGGAGATTCACAGTCGTACTGCTCGCGGTGACCCTGGTCGGGGCGGCCATGGTGGTCCCTGCCAGGTCGGCCGGCGCAGTGCTCCCGAACGCGACCGCGGTGGCCGCAGCGGGCAGTTCGGGTGACGGATACTGGATGCTGGGGGCCGACGGGGAGGTGTATCCCTTCGGCGACGCCCGGGATCACGGCGATGCCCTGGGCCGTACCACCGCCATGGGCTTCGCGGCCCTGCTGCCCACCCCGACCGGTGAGGGGTACTGGATCCTGACCGGATTCGGATCCCTGTGGTCCTACGGCGATGCCGCCGATCTGGACTACCCCAGCGCACAGCGGCGGACGGGTGAACGGTTCACGACGGGGGCGGTCACCCCCACCGGCAGGGGCGTGTGGGCCTTCACCGATTCCGGCCGGGTCGTGACCGTGGGTGACGCCGTCGATTTCGGGGACATGGACGGTGTGGCTCTCGACGGCCCGGTGGTGGCCTCGGCCGTCACCCCCACCGGCCAGGGCTACTACATGATCGCCAGTGACGGAGGGGTGTTCACATTCGGTGACGCGGTCTTCCGTGGGTCGGTGCGAGGCGCTCTCGGAGGTCGCTTCCCCGATGCCCCGGTGGTGGGGGTGGTGCCCTCACCGGACAACCGGGGTTACTGGCTGGTGGGTGCCGATGGGGGAGCCTTCGCCTTCGGTGCGCCCTTTCGGGGGTCGATCCCCGGTGTCCTGGGTCCGGGGGTGTCGCTGGTGGCCCCGGTGAACGGAATGGTCGCCTACGGCAACGGCTATCTGATGGTGGCCTCCGACGGTGGCATCTTCAACTTCTCGGACCGGGATTTCCTGGGGAGCCTGGGAGGGCAGAACCTTCCGGCCCCGATCATCGGGGTGGCCCCGGTGCCTGGTGGGTCCACCGTGCAGGTCATGGGTCGGTCGGGGGGCACCCTGGGACTGGCCGGTGGTCGACCGGGAGAGGTCGGTGTGTCACTTTCTATTCCGGCCTCGGCCCTCTCAACCGAGGTGTCGGTGTCCCTGGGGGCCACACCGCAGTCGGCGGCCACCACCGCGGAGCTGCTGTCGGAACCCCGCTCCGTGGTGGCCCTCCAGGACTACGTGGAGTCAGCGACCGTGGGAGGGCTCGCCCATCCCCAGATCAGCCCGCTGTACCTGATCACCCAGGGGCGGCCGGGCCGCTACCGCTACGAGATGGGTCCCTCGGGCACGTCTCTGGCGAGTCCGGCCACACTTCGCGTTCCCCTGGCGAACCTGGGCGCAGAGAGCGATGAGACGATCATCGCTCTGCTGCGCAGCGATGACGGGCGGTGGGAATCGGTTCCCGTGGCGGTCGACGGCGACGTGGTCGAGGTGTCGATCCCGCATTTCAGCGTCCTCGACATCATTCGGATTCCGGTGAGGGCAGGGTTGAGCGCGGTGGGCAACATCTGGAGGAACTCTGCGATCTTCACCGACCGAGTCGCCACTCTCCGACAGGGTCGTGGCAAGCTCTCGAGCGGCTTCGATCCCGCACTCCGCGCCATACGTGAGGCCGCCTGCCGGGACGATCTGACTTTCGACCCCACACAGATACCAAGCCTCTTCCGACTTGCCGCCGATCTGGGAGCGGCGGGTAGGACGGGGGCCACGTTCGGGTCCTCCGACATCGACGCTCTCATCGGCATGGTGGAGTCCCGGTACGATCCGGCAACACGGGATGCCGTCGCCGGTCGGCGTGTCGGCCTGGCCGAGATCCTGGGTGAGGCTCTCGACCGCACTCATGGTGACATCTGGCAGGCTCTTTTCCTCACCCACGAGACGCTGAAAGCAGCCCGGGACAGGGCCCGCTTCCAGCTGTCGATGGAACAGTCGATCTTCGACACGAGCCTGGGGAACCGATCCACCAAGACGACCAGGCAGTTGATGGACGCGTTGAGCCTTCCCGACGAGCGTGGGGGCAGGTATCACCTGATGGGTATGGCCCTGTACTCCTTCGCGTGGATGTGGATGAGGGAATCGGGATCCTGGTCCAGGGCCTCAGTGCCCCCGGAGGTGGCGGCCTTCTTCGAGGAGCTGGTGGTCTCCGGGGACATCGCCACCGAACCCGAGGAGTTCGTGGTCGATCTGGAGGGATCGGACCTCGGGAAGGAACTCTGGTGGCTCTACCAGTCGGCTGTGGGCCAGGGGAACCCCGACACCTACGAGGCGATCTGCGGTAGCCGACCACCCGGTCGTCTGAACGTGATGCTGTTCGGTGTTCCGCCTGACGCCGAGGAAGGCGAAGTCATCGACGTCAGGGTCGAGGTGAGGGGAGGATGGGTCCCCGCCGGGCCCGATCGCGACTACACGGTGGATCTGACGGCGGGGAGTGCGAACTCCACGAGCTTGCTGGTCCCCTATCGGGGTGGTGGTGACTCCGACGTGTGGACCACGATCACCTTTCCGAACGCCGGGGTCCACACCGTGCGGGTCGTGGCCCGGGACGCCGCTGGTGCCACCGATGAGGACAGTGTCTCTCTCCGCATTTTCGAGCCCCCTCCGCCCGAGTGCCGGGAGCCGGGGCCCTGTCCGGACGGTCCGCCCATCACCGCGGTCAAGAGCACGGGGGACTGGGCCATCTACAGGGTCACGTCCATAGGATGGAACACCCCGGGTCTGTGCGGCGTGGGCCACGATGAGACCACCCCCTACACGATCAGCCATTGGGAGACGTTCGCGATCGTCACCGATTCGTGGTTGCAGGGTGCGCTGGACTACGAGGCGGAAACCCGGCCGAACATCGGAAAGTGGAAACGATTCGTCTGTGAGTGGGGCAGTGTCCGTTCCTATGAGGTCGAGGTGATCGAGAGACACGTGAGCGAGGAATGGGCGAAGGAGAGGTTCGCCCAGATGGCGGTCAGGCTGGAGGCCCGTGGATACACCGAGACATTCAGTCGGTTCTTCCCCGGTCCCTGGACCATCTGGTTCCCGGACGACGGCTCGACCGGCACTATCGCCGTGAAGACGATCTGGGACAACATGATTCTCTGAGGGCCTGTCTTCGAGGGGCCGGATCCGGGATCGGGTGGGTCTCAGTCGGCGAAGATCGGCGGTAGATCCTGGGCCCAGGGGTTCGCGGCCTCGATCTGGGCGGCCAGGCGGATCAGTCCGGCCTCACCGGCGTAGGGACCCACGAACTGAACGCCGACGGGAAGACCCTCGGGGGTGCGGTGAAGGGGCAGCGACACCGCCGGTTGACCGGTCATGTTGAACTGGGCGGTGAAACCCATGAGCTCCCCGAGCCGGCGGCCGCCCTCGGCGGGGTCCATCAACCAGCCGATCGGCGGGGGTGGCCCGGCCAGGGTGGGGGTGACCAGAACGTCGAACCCGGGCGAGTCGTCGGCGGGGTGCCACCACGAGGCCATGCGCCGACCGTAGGCGTGAATGGCGTCCACCGCGGCCATGTACTCGGGGCCCGATATCCCCCGACCGATCTCGGCCAGGCGGAGGTTCATCCGCTCCAGATCGCCGGGACCCGCCTTCCGCCCCAGGATCTCCTCGATCTGATCCACCGAGTGGGCGGTGCCGACCGCCACCACGGTGACGAACGTGTCGTTCCAGCCGGGTTCGTCGAGAGCGGTCGGCTGGGCGACCTCGACGTGGTGGCCGAGTTCCTCCAGCAGCCGGCCGGTGGCGAGGACCGCGGCCTGGCACTCGGGGTGAACCGCCATGGACTGCAGTTCGGGGGCCAGGCCGATTCGCAGCGAGCCGGGGTCGGCTCCTACCTCGGCGGCGAAGGGCCGGGCGGGAGGGGGAGCCCAGTAGGGATCCCCCACGGCGGGGCCGCTGATGGCATCGAGAGCTGCGGCGGTGTCGCGCACGGTGCGGGTGACCACCCCGTCGATGGCCATTCCGGCCCAGCCCTCTCCGACCATCGGTCCGTGGCTCACCCGCCCCCGGGTGGGCTTGAGCCCCACCAGACCACACTCGGAGGCGGGGATGCGAATCGATCCGCCGCCGTCGTTGGCGTGGGCCATGGGGACCATGCCCGAGGCCACCGCCGCGGCCGACCCCCCCGAGGAGCCGCCGGTGGAGTAGTCGGTGTTCCAGGGGTTGCGGGTGGGGCCGTAGGCCTCGGGTTCGGTGGTGATGGTGCTGCCCAGCTCGGGGCAGTTGGTGCGCCCCAGGTTCACCAGCCCGGCCCGGGCGAAGGCGGCCGCCACCTCGTCGGTGTGGGGCGAGCGGTAGTCGATCTCCTTGAGGGCGGCGCAGCCCATGTGGTGGGGATCCCCGGCGGTGGCGGCCTCGAGGTCCTTGGTGAGGAAGGGCACCCCGGTGAAGGGCCCCGAAGGCAGGTCGCCGGAGCGGGCCCGCTCGCGGGCGGAGTCGAACAGGGGGTGGATGACGGCGTTGAGGGCCGGGTCGAGGGCCTCTATGCGGGAGATGGCGGCCTCGACCAGCTCGAGGGGCGACACCTCCCCGTTCCGTACCAGTTCGGCCAGGGCGGTCGCGTCCAGGGTGGGATCTGCCATGGCCAGAAGCTACCCGCCCCACCGGGTTCGATTCCCATCGGGACCAGTGGACGGCGATACGGGAATAGATGCACAGAAAATCTGTTGGCAATACTTACAAGTTTTACGAACGCAAGACAGTCAACTATTGAACGGAGAGAGATGAAGACATCCAGTCGAGAGCGGTCGGACACGACCGAGTTGCGGATCGAGGGGTGGCTACCCCTCCACTGGGGCACCCTGGTCACCCTCGGGTTGCTCATGGTCGTGGTCGGGTCCATGGGCCTGATCTGGACCCCGGTCTACTCCCTGGGAGTGGCCACGGCCTTCGGGGCCTTCCTGTTCGCCCTGGGGATGGTCGAGCTGGTGTCGATGGTGTTCCTGGGGAACTGGCGCACCATGGGTGGTCTTCCCCACGCCCTGGTGGCCCTGGCCTACGTCATCGGTGGGGGCTACGCCCTGATCAATCCCCCCGCCGCCGCCGCCGGTCTGACGTTCGCCATCTCGGTCATGCTGCTGTTCATCGGTGCGGTTCGGCTGTCCCTGTCCCTGGCCCTGCGCTCCGCCGGGCTCAGCTGGGGATGGACCATGGCGGCATCACTGGTCGACCTGCTGCTGGCCCTGCTCATCATCGTGGGCTGGCCCGAGTCGGGGGTGTGGGTGCCGGGTCTCCTCTTCGCGGTGGAGCTGCTGATGAACGGGTGGCTGCTGCTGGCCCTGGGATGGGTCCTCCGCAAGCTGGCCGAGGGCATCGACTCGACGAGGGAGGCCTGATCATGGTCATGGGAGTCACCCAGTTCCAGAGGCTGTTCCGCGAGGCGGCGTCCATCGATCTCGACAAGGACGACATCAAGCGGCTCGACGACTTCGTCACCGCCCGGCTCCACGACCTGCTGCTCATGGCCCAGCGTCTGGCCAAGGCCAACGGCCGTCCGGTGATCGACTGGATCGACGTACCCCTCACCA
>DRKF01000245.1 GCA_011051915.1 Acidimicrobiales bacterium
CCCGTCTCCGAGCCCAGCACCGCCGCCACCCGCTCGAACCCCCGGAGCCGGTCCCCGGCGGAGGGGGCGGACACCTCGACGGGGTGCCCCACCACGAGGGGGTCGAGGCCGGGTGCCGTCAGCGGTCCGGTGAGCGGCGGGCCTTCGAGCTGCAGGCGCTGGCGATCACCGGCGGTGGTGCGGGGGACGTGGACCTCGGCGTCGGTGTCGAGCCGGGACCGGCAGGCCAGGCGCTGCCCGGCGTCCAACGCCTCGGGGGAGAGAACCCGGGCCTCGGTGTCGGTCGGGACGGGCCGGTGGGAACTCATGACGGTCACCCGGCACCGCCCGCAGATACCGCTGCCCCCGCAGTTCGCGGCCAGGATCAGCCCCGCCCGGCGACCCGCCTCCAGGATCGTGGAACCAGCCGGAGCAGCGACCCGGGCGTCGGCGGGCTGGAAGACGACCGTCACCGTGTCAGGGGCCGGGACCTCCGCACCGGCGGCGGCAGTGCCGGGGACCATCGGGGACCGGTCGTCCACGTCAGGACACGGGACCTCCGCATCGGCGGCAGTGCCGGGGACCGTCGGGGACCGGTCGTCCATGTCAGGCAGGGGAGCCACTCTCCAGCCAGTCCCGGGCCAGGCGCACCGCCGCCTGGGCGTCGGCCCCCCAGTCGTCGGCCCCCACCGTCTCGCACACCCGGGCGTCCACGGGACCGCCGCCCACCATGATCTTCACCTCGTCGCGCAGCCCGGCCTCGGTCACCGCCTCGATGGTGGCGGCCATGGAGTCGAACGCCAGGGTCAGCAGACCCGACAGGCACAGCACCGGACTGCCGGTCTCCCGCAGGGCGGCCACGAACCGCTCGGCCGGAACGTCGACCCCCAGATCGGTGACCTCCAGGTTGGCCGACTTCAGCATGTTCACCACGATGTCCTTGCCGATGTCGTGGATGTCGCCGGCCACCGTTCCGATGACCACCGATCCCCCGCTCACCTGGGCCTCGGCCTCGAGCAGCGGTTCGAGGATCAGACCCACCTGCTTGAAGATCTCCCCCGACATCATCAGGTCGGACACGAAGTACTCACCGGCCTCGAAGCGGTCACCCACCAGGGTCATGCCGGCCTGGCAGGCCTCCAGTACCGCCAGAGGCTCGCTGCCTGCGGCCAGGGCGGCCTTCACGATCTCGAGGACCTCGTCCTCCTCGAGGTCGGCCAGCACGGTGGGAAGTCGGTCCAGCATCAGGCGGTCTCCCCGGTCTCCAGAGTCTCCCCGGTCTCCAGAGTCTCCCCGGCGGTGAACACAGTCATCCGAACTCCCTTCCGGCCCGGGCCAGGGCCACCACGTTCTCGGGTTTGGCGTTGATGGGCACGTCGCAGCCGGGGCACAGGATCAGCCCGGTTCTGCCGATGTCGCGGATCAGGGCCTCGACGTACTCGAACACGTCGTCGGGGGTACCCGAGGCCAGCAGGTTCGACGGCACGTCACCCATGAAGGCCATGTGGTCCCCCAGCAGCTCCCGGGCCTTGCGCAGGTCGGTCATCCCGTCGCTGTTGAGCAGGCACATCCGGGGCGGCAGTTCGAGGAACCGCTCGAGGTCCCGGGTCCAGTCCTGATCCAGGTGGAGGACGGACACGATCCCCTCCGCCGCCAGGGCGTGGGTGATCTCCATGAAGTATGGAAACACCAGCTCGTCCCAGATCCTGGGGGCGATGAGCGAGCTGGCCGAACGCCAACCTCCGACCCACACCGCCGGTATCCCGCTGCGGCGGGCCACGCTGATTCCGCTGCGGATCATGTGGGGCAGCATCTCGTCCATGACCGCCTTCACCCGGTCCTTGTCGCGGTACAGGTCGATGAAGAAACGGCCCATCGACCGGCCTCCGCACAGGTACTCGAAGGGGATGGAGGTACTGCCGAAGGAGATCGGAACGTAGCCGTGGGCCCGGCACTGCTCCTTGACCGGGTCGATGTTGGCCCTGACCCACTCCTGGGACTGGCGCAGTTCGACGGGGTCGATCACCCGGGGGAGGTACTCGTCGAGGAAGGCGTACCAGCCCCGGTCGAGGATGGTGTCGTAGTCGTCGGGGGTCATCACCTCCTCCTCATGTACCTGCCAGAGGCTGTCTGGGGGCAGCTCCCGTCCGGGGGAGTCGATGCGCGACAGCCACAGGCTGGTCAGGGAGGGCACGATCCGGCCGCAGGGCATGGCGTTGATCCCGTCCCACAGGTCGGCCCCCATGCGGTCCAGGGCGGCGAGGGTGACGTCGGTGTTGTTCTGGTCGATCTCGCAGTAGTCGGCGATCGACATACCCATGTAGCGGGGGGCGAAGGCCATGCCCATGTAGGCGATCGGGAGCTGATCGACGGGCTCGAAGGCGATGGCCGCCTCGATGCGGCGCCGCCGTTCCTCATAGAGGGTCTCGGTGTCGGTCATGGACCACCCCTCCCCGGTTCCTTAGTTCACCGGTACACATCCCGAGACTAACCGCGTCCCGGCGAGGGCGGCCAGGGAGAGGGGCGCCCCGAAACGGCCGAGCGCCGGGGAAACGGCGCCGACGGCCTCCCACGCCGGCGGGTGGGATAGCTTCGACGGTGGTCGGCCGGATTCGCCCCGTGGCCCCGGCCGCACCGGGGGTGCATGTGGTCGACACGACAGACACCGGGACAGATGCCGGGGCAGATGCCGGGGCAGAGACAGCCCCGGCCGGGCGATCCGGCGACGGTGCGCCCGGACCGCGAGTGCTGATCCTGGCCTGCGGTGCCCTGGCCCGCGAGCTGCGCGACATCACCCGCCTGCACGACATCGACACCGTGGATGTCGAGTGCCTGCCCGCCTCGCTGCACTCGCGACCCGGCGACATCCCCGCCGCGCTGAGGGAGCGGCTGGCCGGGATCGGCGACGACTACGACCGGGTGCTCATCGGCTACGCCGACTGCGGAACCGCCGGGGAGATCGACGTGATCTGCGCCGAATCGCGGGCCACCCGCCTGCCCGGGATGCACTGCTATGAGTTCTTCACCGGGTCCGACCGCTTCCTGGCCATGCACCGGAGGGACCCCACCGCCTTCTACCTCACCGACTTCCTGGCCCGGCACTTCGAACGGATAGTCCTCGACGGGCTGGGTATCACCACCCGACCCGAGCTGCTGGCGCTGTACTTCCGCAACTACACCAAGGTCGTGTACCTGGCCCAGACCTCCGACCCGGTGCTCGACGCCCGGGCCCGGGCCGCCGCCGACGCCCTGGAACTGGATTTCGAGAGGATCGAGACCGGCTACGGCGATCTGGCCACCGCGGTGCTGAATCTGACCGACGGAAGTGCCGCGAACGGGTCATCGCGGGGTCGGCGACTCCACTAGCCTGCGGACGGTCCAGAACCGCCGAAAGGCTCGGCGGCCACCGCGACGACCAGGCCATAGATGAGCATCGCCGAAGTCCCCGAGAGCTCCCGCCCCGAACCACCCAAGTGGGCCCGCGCCGTGGCAGTGCTGGTACTGCTCTATCTGTTCCTGGCCGGGGTTTCGGCCCTGTCGGAGGGCATCGAGTCGATGGGGTCGGGCTTCCAGGAGGGCCTGTTCTCCAGTGTCTCCAACCCCCTGGCCGGGCTGTTCGTCGGCATCCTGGCCACGGTGCTGGTGCAGTCGTCGTCGGTGACCACCTCGACGGTGGTGGGTCTCGTCGGCACCGGCCTGCTCGGGGTCAACGACGCCATCCCGGTGATCATGGGCGCCAACATCGGCACCACGGTCACCAACACCCTGGTGTCACTGGCCCACGTCCGTCACTCCCAGGAGTTCCGACGGGCCCTGGCCTCGGCCACCGTGCACGACTTCTTCAACGTGATCGCGGTGGCGATCCTGCTGCCGGTGGAGCTGACCACCCGGGTCCTGTCCCGCTCGGCGGAGGCCCTCACCCGCGTCCTCGTCGGCAGCGGCGGCACCACCTACAAGAGCCCCATCAAGGAGGCGGTGAAGACCCCCGTCAAGTGGGTCACCGATCTCTACGAGGCGCTCGGCCTCTCCGGCAACGTACTGGGCACGGTCCTGGTGATCACCGGCCTGGTGGCGATCCTGGCGGCCCTGGCCTTCATCACCGGCAACATGCGCAAGCTGGTGGCCGACCGGGTGGAGCGCTCGGTCAACGCCGTGCTCAGCCAGGGGGGCGGCATCGTCGCCATGGTCATCGGGCTCATCATCACGGTGGCCGTCCAGTCCTCCAGCATCACCACCTCGATGCTCATCCCCGTGGCCGCCTCGGGGGCCATAACCCTGGAGAACGTCTACCCCGTCACCCTCGGGGCCAACGTGGGCACCACCGTCACCGCCCTGCTGGCATCCCTGGCCACCGGTCGGCCCGAGGCCCTGACAGTGGCCCTGGTTCACACCATCTTCAACCTCAGCGGCATCGTCATCCTCTATCCCTTCCCCCCGGTCCGGAAGATCCCGTTGCGGTTGGCCCGCGGTCTGGCCGACCTCGCCGTCCAACGCCGCTCCGTGGCCGTGGCCTACGTTGTAGGTGCGTTCATCGTCGTTCCCGCCCTGGGAGTGGCGGTGCTCAGATGAGTTCGAAGTGATTTCGAAGTGAGATCGAGATGAGGTTCTGATGGTCCTTTCATTCTTCCGGGACGGTGAAACCGGGCTGGAGAAGATCGAGCAGGAGATCATCTCCATGCTCGGCCAGGCCCGCCACTCCTTCGATGTCGCCATGTCCACCCTGGTCAGCGGGGCCGACGCCGACACCGTGGGTGAGGACGTCCGCACCACCGACCAGTCCATCAACGAGGCCGAGCAGCGCATCCGTCGGGAGCTGCTGGTCCACTCCGCCGTCCAGGGCACCGGCGACCTGGCCCAGGTCATGGGCTACCTGCTGATCATCAAGAAGATCGAGCGGATCGGCGACCAGTCCAAGAACATCCTGAACCTGGCCGAGGAGGGGGTGAGGTTCACCGACTCCCCCGATCTCCCCGAGCTGGTCGAGGCCCGCGACAAGGTGTCCGCCGCCTTCGCCGAGACGGCGGAGATCCTCCTCGACCCCCGGGACGACCGCATCACGGAGTTCCGGGCCGAGTCCACCGAACTCACCCACGAGTACGAGAACCGCCTGCGGGCCCTCATGCACAGCGACCGACCCGGACGCGAGACGGTGCCTCTGGCGATGCTCTACCGCTACCTCAAGCGAATCGTCGCCAACCTGGCCGGGGTGGCGGCCACGGTGGCCGAGCCCCTCGACCGCGAGCCCCCCGCCGAGGACCTCGACGAGTGACTCCCGGCCCCTGCTGTGGGCCCCTCCCCCGGGGGCTCAACGCAGGGGCACGCTGAACGTACTCAGCATCCTCACGTAGTTGGCCCTCACGAAGTGCTCGGGATCGGCCGCCTTGGTGAGGGCCATCGAACCCCTCATCTGGTCGGTGGACACGTAGTCCCGCTCGTCCAGCCACTGGGTCATCCGGCTCAGGATCCTGGGGATGAGGGCCGGGCCGTCCTCCAGCAGGGCCGAGGCCATCATGGCCACGTCGGCTCCCACCAGGATGGCCTTGATCACGTCCGAGGCGGAGTGCACCCCCGAGGTGGCGGCCAGGCTGCCCCCGAACTCCCCCCTCAGAATTCCGATCCAGCGCAGGGGCAGACGCAGTTCATCCGGTGTGCTCAGCACCAGGTTCGGAACCATGGTGAGCTCGTCGAGATCGATGTCGGGCTGGTAGAAGCGGTTGAACAGCACCAGCCCGGAGGCCCCCGCCTCCTCGAAGCGGTGGGCCATGTGGGGCAGGGAGCTGAAGAAGGGGCTGATCTTGACCGAGACGGGGATCCTCACCGCGGCCACCACCGCCGACACCAGCTCCAGGTAGCGCTCCTCCACCGCCGCGCAGTCCTGGGTGGGGTCGGTGACGATCAGGTAGGTGTTCAGCTCCAGGGCGTCGGCCCCCGCCGACTCCAGCCGGGTGGCGTAGCGGGTCCAGCCTCCCGTGGAGGTGCCGTTGAGGCTGGCGATCACGGGGATGTCCAGTTCCTTGGCGGCGTCCTCCACCTCGGCGAGGTAGCCGTCGGTTCCCAGGTTGTACTCCCCCGCCTCGGGCAGGTAGCCGGCGGCGGCCTCGGCGAAGGAACCGGTGCCGTACTCGAGGACCTGGTGGATCTGGAACTGGTCGTGTTCCACCTGCTCCTCGAACAGCGAGGGCAGCACCACCGCCCCGATCCCCGCTTCCTGCAGCCGTCGCAGCGACCCCAGCGACCCCGTCATCGGCGAGGCCGAGGCCACCAGCGGGTTGGCCAGCTTCAGACCCAGGTACTCCGTCGTCAGATCCACACTCATGACTGATTCCTCTCCCCCGTTTCGCCGGATTGCTCCCCGTCGGTATCGGGGGCGGCGAAGGGTTCCTCGTCGGCCGTCTCATCGGGGATGTGGCGGTCGAGGTCGGCGAACTGTTCGTACAGGTGCCATCTCTCGTCGATGTCGGCCTGGGCCAGGGCACCCAGTCTCCGGGCCTCCTCGGGATGGGTCCGCCCCAGCACCGCGAAACGGGCCTCGGAGCGGGCCACGTCGGCGAAGGGGATCGACGGCTTGGACGAGTCGAGATGGAAGGCGTGCTTGCCCTCCACGGTCACCCGCGGGTCGTAGCGGTACAGGGGCCAGTAGCCGCTCTCCACCAGGCGCTTCTGGTGGGTCATCGAGGTCGACATGTCGATGCCGTGGGCGATGCACGTCGAGTAGGCGATGAGGATCGAGGGACCCTCGAAGCTCTCGGCCTCGGTGAACGCCTTCACCGTCTGGGTGTTGTTGGCGCCCATGGCGATGTGGGCCACGTAGACGTCCTCATAGGCCATGGCTATCTGACCGAGGTCCTTCTTGGGCACCCCCCGCCCCGAGGCGGCGAACTTCGCCACCGCCGCCCGCGGGGTGGCCTTGGACGCCTGACCACCGGTGTTTGAGTACACCTCGGTGTCCAGCACCAGGATGTTCACGTTGCGACCCGAGCCCAGAACGTGGTCGAGACCTCCGAAGCCGATGTCGTAGGCCCAGCCGTCACCACCCACGATCCACACACTGCGTCTCACCAGGTCGTCGGCGATGGCCTCGAGGCGACGGGCCCGGGAATCCGAAATGGCCGCCAGGCGAGCCCTCAACTCGGCCACATGGGCCCGCTGGATGTCGATGGCGGCCTGATCGGCCTGACCGGCCTGGTCGTTCTCCAGCAGGGCGGTGACCAGGTCCTCCCCGATCTCGGCCGACAGCTCGGCGGCCAGACGGCGGGCCTCGATGCCCTGCTGGTCGAGGGCCAGACGCATCCCCAGACCGAACTCGGCGTTGTCCTCGAACAGCGAGTTGGCCCAGGCCGGTCCCCGCCCCTCGGAGTTGGCCCGCCACGGGGTGGTGGGCAGGTTCCCACCGTAGATCGACGAGCAGCCGGTGGCGTTGGCCACCACCAGCCGGTCACCGAACAGCTGGGTCAGCAGCTTCAGATAGGGGGTCTCACCGCACCCGGCGCAGGCCCCGGAGAACTCGAACAGCGGATCCATGAGCTGGGAGCCCTTGACCGTGCCGATCCGGACCACGTTGCGGTCGGGTTCGGGAATGGTCTTGAAGAACTCCCAGTTGCGACGCTCGACCTCCAGGTGCTCCGCCTTGGGTTCCATGTTGATGGCCTTGTGACTGACCATCTCCTTGGACCGGGCCGGGCACACGTCGACACACACCCCACATCCGGTGCAGTCGTCGGGGGCCACCTGGATCCTCATCAGGTGTCCGGGGAGCTGGCGACTGCGGAACCCCCGGGTGGCGAAGGTCTCGGGGGCGTCGGCGACCTGGTCGGGGGTGAACGCCTTCATGCGGATGGCGGCGTGGGGGCACGCTATGGCGCACTTGGCGCACTCGGTGCAGATCTCGGGATCGAAGATGGGGATGTCCAGGGCGATGGACCGCCGCTCGTACTGGGTGGTGCCGGTGGGGAAGGTGCCGTCGACGGGCAGGGCCGAGACCGGGAGCAGGTCCCCCCTACCCGCCAGCATCATGGCCGTGACCCTCTGGACGAAGTCGGGGGCGTCGGCCGGCACGACCTCACGGAAGTCGACGTCACTGGTCGGATGATCGGGATGCTCGACCCGGGCCAGGGCGGCGACCGCCCCGTCCACCGCGGCGTGGTTGCGTTCGACCACCAACTCCCCGAAGCGACCGTAGGTGCTGTCGATGGCCTCCTTGATGGCGGCGGTGGCCTCCTCGATGGGCAGGATGTCGGTCAGGGCGAAGAAGCAGGTCTGCAGCACGGTGTTGACCCGGCGGCCCAGCTCGGCCCGGCGGGCCACCTCGTAGGCGTCGATGGCGTAGAGCTCGATGTCCTTGTCGATGATCTCCGCTTGGAGCCTGCGGGGCAGGTGGTCCCAGATGCCCTCGGCCCCGTGCTCGGTGTTGACCAGGAACTTCGCCCCGGGCCGGGCCAGCTCCAGCACGTCGGTGCGGGTCAGGAACCCCTCGTCGTGGCAGGCCACGAAGTCGGCCCGGTCGATCAGGTAGGAGGCCTCGATGGGATCGGGGGAGAACCTCAGGTGGGAGACGGTGGTGGACCCGGCCTTGCGGGAGTCGTAGACGAAGTAGCCCTGGGCGTGCAGGTCGGTGTACTTGCCGACGATCTTGGCCGTGTTCTTGTTGGCGCCGACCGTGCCGTCCGAACCCAGACCGTAGAACACCGCCGCGGTCTCCCCGGGGTGCTCCACCCGCCACTCGCGGTCCCAGTCCAGGCTGAGATGGGTGACGTCGTCGACGATGCCCACGGTGAACTGGCGCCGGGGCTCATCCCGGGCCGCCTCGTCGAACACCGCCCGGGCCATGGCCGGTGTGTACTCCTTGGACGACAGCCCGTAGCGGCCGCCGATCACCCTGGGGGCGTCGGCCCAGGCCGCCCGCCCGCTCTGGGTGAGGGCCAGCACCGCGGTGGCCACGTCGGTGTGGAGAGGCTCACCGACCGCTCCCGGCTCCTTGGTTCGGTCCAGCACGGCGATCGTCGTGACCGTGGCGGGCAGGGCGGCCACGAAGGCGTCCAGGGAGAAGGGACGGTAGAGCCTGACCTTGAGCAGGCCCACCTTCCGACCCTCGGCGTTGAGGGCGGCCACCGCCTCGGCGGTGGCGCCCACCCCCGAGCCCATCTGCACGATGACCTCGGTGGCCTCGGGATCCCCCACGTAGTCGAAGAGGTGGTACTGGCGACCGGTCCGCTGGGCGAAGCGGTCCATCGCCTCCTGCACCACCGCGGGGACGGCGTCGTGGAAGGGGTTGCACGCCTCCCGGGCCTGGAAGAACACGTCGGGATTCTGGGCCGAACCCCTCAGCACCGGGCGGTCGGGGTCCAGCCGGCGGCCGCGGTGGTCGAGCACCGCATCCATGGAGATCATGTGGCGCACGTCGTCGGCGTCGAGGGTCTCGACCATGTTGAGTTCGTGGGAGGTGCGGAAACCGTCCATGAAGTGCATGAAGGGGATCCGGCTGTCGAGGGTGGCCGAGTGGGCGATGAGGGCCAGGTCGTGGGCCTCCTGCACCGACGCCGAGGCCAGCATGGCCCAGCCGGTGGAACGGGCGGCCATGACATCGCTGTGGTCCCCGAAGATCGACAGGGCGTGGGTGGCGACCGAGCGGGCGGCGATGTGGAACACGGTGGGGGTCAGCTCACCGGCGATCTTGAACATGTTCGGGATCATCAGCAGCAGGCCCTGGGAGGCGGTGAACGTGGTCGAGAGGGCCCCGGCCTGCAGGGAGCCGTGGACGGTTCCCGCCGCCCCGGCCTCGCTCTGCATCTCGATGACCTCGGGGACCGTGCCCCAGGCGTTGGGTCGACGTTGGGAACTCCAGGTGTCGGCCATCTCCCCCATCGGCGAGGCCGGGGTGATGGGGTAGATCGAGATGACCTCGCTGGCGAGGTGGGCGATACGTGCCGCGGCCTCGTTTCCGTCCATGGTCACGAGCTTGCTGTTCCCTGTGTCGTTCACTGGGTGCCTCCGCGCGGTTCGGGTGTCGGGCGATTCGATGGTCGGTCCGCCGCTCTGCCAGCAAACCCCCCGGCCGTACCTTTGGCAAGGGACCTCGGTCCCCCACCCACGAGGACCACCGACCGCTGAGACAGTCTCTTCGGAATTCCCCCCGGGAGGAGCCACAGCTACGGTGAACCGAACCGACCACGACGCTGCCCACCCTTCACAGCGAGGCCACCATGAGCGAAACCGAGACCACCCCTGTCGATGTCGAGAGTGCCATCCGCAACCGGTACTCGGCCCGGGCCTTCCTGGACCGGCCGGTGGACACCGAGACCATCCGCGAGGTGCTCGACATCGCCCGCTGGTCCCCCTCGGGGGTGAACGCCCAACCCTGGAACGTGGTCGTGGCCACCGGGGAGACCCGCCGGCGTCTGGGGGAGGCGCTGACCGCCCATGTGCGGTCGGGGGGACCGGAATCCTCCCAGTACAGCTACTACCCCGAGGAGTGGACCGAGCCCTACCTGGGTCGGCGCCGGGCCTGCGGCTTCCAGCTCTACGGGGCCCTGGGGATCGAGCGCTCCGACTATGAGGCCCGCAGCGAGGCGATGCTGCGGAACTTCGATTTCTTCGGGGCCCCCGCCGCCCTGTTGGTGTACATGACCGACCACATCGGCGGCGGCGGCATGGCCGACATCGGGATGTTCCTCCAGTCGGTGATGCTGGCCGCCGTCGGCAAGGGCCTGGCCACCTGCCCCCAGGCGGCCATCGCCTTCTACCCCGACGTGGTGGCCACGGTGCTCGAACCCCCCGCCGACCACTCCCTCATCTGCGCCATCTCCATGGGATGGCCCGACCCCGACGCCCCGGTCAACAACTTCCGCACCGAGAGGGTGGAGGTCGACGAGTTCACCCTCTGGTACGACTGACGGTCAACGGAGTCGGAAAGCCGTCAGGTCGGGCCCGAGGACCGCTCAGGAGTCGAAGCCGACCCCGAAGCGGTCGAGGAGCCTCAACCACGGACCCCGCCGGCCCTGATTGGCGTCGGCCTTCTTCATGGCCCGGCTGGTGATCTCGACCGCGGCCCAGCGGAACGGCTCCGGAGGCAGGGGGAACGGCTTGCGCCGGACCATCTCCAGTTCGGTCCGTTCGGTGGTGCGACCGTCGACCAGATCGAGGGCCACGGCGGCACCGAAGCGGGTGGCCCCGACCCCCAGACCGGTGAATCCCCCCACCCACACCATCCTGCCGTCGCGGCTGCGTCCCCACGTGGCGGTGAACCGGGAGGTGGTGCCGATGGGACCACCCCACCGGTGGGTGAAGCGGGTCCCCTCCAGCTGGGGGAAGGTGGTGAAGAAATGGTCGGCCAGCAGCCGGTGGGTCTGCTCCCTCTGGTCCATGGCGGGGGTGACCCGCCCCCTGAAGGGGTACACGGCGTCGTAGCCACCCCAGAGAATCCGGTTGTCGGCCGTGAGCCGGTAGTAGTGGAACTGGTTGCCCACGTCACTGATGCCCTGGCGGCCCTGCCACCCCACCGCCTCGAGCCGATCGGGGCTCAGCGGCTCGGTCATGAGGACGTAGTCGTAGACGGGGATGATCCAGGCCCGGGTCGAACGCACGGGGCCCCGCCAGGCGTTGGTGGCCACGACCGCCCGGTCGGCGGTGACCCTCCCCCGATCGGTGTCCAGGGTGACCCGGCCGCCGTCGCGCCCGATCCGACGCACCGGGCTGGAGTCGTGGAACTGCACCCCGAGCCGGCGGGCGGCGCCCATCAGGCCCCAGGCCAGGCGGGCCGGATCCAGAATTCCGACCCGATCCCGCTTCCAGACGGCCGCCTCGTAGGTGGGAGACCTCACCTCGGCCCGGAGGCGGTCACGGTCCCAGAACTCCACCGCCTGACCGGCGGCCTCCAACTCCCGGGCGTGGAGCCTGAGATCCTCCACCTGCCAGGGCTGGGTGGCCACGTCCAGCTCGCCGGTGAGCTCCAGGGAGCAGTCGATGCCGTGGCGGTCGAGGGTGGCCACGAACTCCTCGAAGTTCGCCCCCGCCAGGCGCTCCAGGGTCTCGATCTCGTCGGGCCAGTGGGACACGCCGTTGTCGTGTCCATGGGTGATCGAGGCGTCGAAGAAGCCGCCGTTGCGGCCGCTGGCCCCGAAGGCGGTCCGTTCCGCCTCCAGCAGCACCACCCGGCGCCCGGGCTGGGCCTCGACCGCCTGCAGGGCCGTCCACAGGCCGCTGAAACCCCCGCCCACCACGGCCAGATCGCAGCTCACCGGGCCGTCCAGAGGAGGGTTGGGATCGGGGGCCTCGGGCCGGTCCAGCCAGTACACCGCGGGACGGGCCGCGGCCAGGGCCTGCTCCCAGTCGGATCTGTTCACCTTCGGGTCCTCCCTGCCCGACTCCGGTGCGGGCGAACGGCCTGGTGACCGGTCCGCCGGCCGGACACCCCGGCCTCGCCAATTCCCCGATCAACCACTACCGTGACCGGATCTGACAACGGATTCGGTTGTGGATCTCACCCACATCAATCGCATCAGTGGGTTTGGTACGACTATAGTGCCGATTCCGTGGAGTGGGCGATCCTCGGGGGCCCGCTCGGGAGGGAGACCGACGGCGGCATGAACCAGGCGGAGCGCAACCACCAAGCGGCTGGGCACCAGACCGACATCCCCCCACGGTCGGCTTCGACTCCGGCGGAGCGCAACCACCAAGCGGCGGTGGTCCTGAGTGGGGTGACCAAGCGGTTCGACGACGTCACCGCGGTGGCCGATCTCGACCTCGAGATAGGCGACGGCGAGTTCTTCTCACTTCTCGGCCCGTCGGGATGCGGCAAGACCACGACCCTACGGATGATCGCCGGGCTCGACTACCCCACGGCGGGCTCCATCACCATCTTCGGCGAGGAGATGGGTCTCGAACCCCCCGACAAGCGTCCGGTCAACACCGTGTTCCAGTCCTACGCCCTGTTCCCCCACATGACGGTGGCCCGCAACATCGCCTTCGGTCTGGAGATGAGAAGGGTCCCCAGGGCCGAGAGGCGCGAGGCGGTCCGCTGGGCCATAGATCTGGTGCGCCTCGG
>DRKF01000246.1 GCA_011051915.1 Acidimicrobiales bacterium
ATGTCTCGCTCGTGGCCCGGTCGGCCACCCTCCACGACGCCCACACGATCGCCGGTCTGGTGTGCGGGGACCACGCCGCCTTCGCCTGGCCCCTGCTGATGGGCATGGCCAAGGCCAAGTACCACCTGCTGACCGCCACTCCCCTGGATGGCGAGGAGGCCGAACGGCTGGGCCTGGTGTCGCTGGTCGTCGACGACGACCGCCTCCACGATCGGGCTCTGAACCTGGCCCGGGACATGGCCGGAATGGACGGCGAGGCCCTCAGCCTCAACAAGCGGGCCCTGAACGGCTGGTGGCGGTTGGCAGGCCCCGTGATGGAGGAGGCCGCCGTGCTGGAGGCCGTGTCCTTCGCCGGGGAGGGAGCCCGAGCCCTGGTGAGGGGATGGGAATCCCGACCCCGCTGAGCCGCAGAGCCGCAGAGCCGCTGAGCCGCCACGCCCGGACCCGGGCCGAGGACCGTGAGCGCTTCGCCGCTACCCGACCCCGGGAGCGGAGGCCCGCCACCTGCTCCACCACCGGAAGGAGGCGGCGAACATCAGCAGGGTGGGGAAGATCTCGAGGCGGCCGAACAGCATCAGCCACATCAGAACCACCCGACCCAGGCGGGGAACCTCCAGGAAGGTCGAAGCCGGTCCGACCCTTCCCAGCCCGGGGCCCATGTTCCCGATCGTGGCCGCCGCCGAGGAGATCCCGGTGACCGGATCGGCGCCGCTGATCACGACCAGGATCCCGCCCAGCAGCAGGGCTCCCAGGTACAGGAACACGAAGGCCAGGACCCGGCCGACGATCTCCTCGGGTACGGCGCTGTCCCCCAGGGTCACCGGGGTGACCGCTCGGGGATGACGGGCCCGCCGAACCTCGCGGGCGGCATGCTTGAGCAGCACCTGGACCCTGAGGATCTTCATCCCGCCCGCCGTGGAACCCGTCATTCCACCGGGCAGCATCACCAGGAGGAGAACGACCTGGGCGGCCGGCCCCCAGCGGGTGAAGTCACTGGTGCCGAAACCGGTGCTCGTGAGCAGGGTGGTCACGTTGAACACCGACTCGCGGAGGTTCGTGGACAACCCGGGGAGCTGGGACCTGTTGATCCACATCACCAGCGCGACCAGGCCCACGAACATGCTCAGATACAGCCTGAACTCACTGATACGCCGGTATATGCCCCAGTCGCCCTGTACCGCCTTCCAGTGGAGGGCGAAGTTGGCACCGCAGTACATCATCCCGGCGACCAGCAGGCCCTCCACCAGGGCCGAGTCGAAGTAGCCGATCGAGGCCCCCCGGGTCGAGAATCCGCCGGTGGCGGCGGTGGTGAAGGCGTGGGCCACTCCGTCGAAGGGGCTCATTCCACCCAGAGCGATCAGAGCCACGGCGATGATCGCGGTGACGGCCGCGTAGAGGCTCCACAGTCGAATCGCCGTCTGGCGCACCCGGGGGGCCAGACGGTCGGGAGTGGTTCCCGGAGCCTCGGCGGCGATCATCTCCAGTCCACCCACCTTGAGAGCCGGGAGGATCGCCACGGCCAGGACGATGAGCCCCATCCCTCCCAGCCACTGGCTGAGACTCCGGAAGAACAGAACCCCGTGGGGAACCCCCTCGATGTCGGTCAGGATCGTGGAACCGGTGCAGGAGAATCCCGAGATCGACTCGAACAGGGCGTCATCGAATCGGCTCCAGGCGATGGTCCCCGACAGGACGAAGGGAAACGCCCCGAGAACCGACGCCGCCAACCAGGACCAGGCCACGGCGGCGAACGAGATGGCCGGGGACTGCCGATCGGGGACCCGGGTCCACACCCAGGCCACGCCTCCGATGAGCGATCCCGCCGCCGCCACGGCCACCAGCGAACCGGCATCCCGCCACACGTCGGGCCCACCGTCCACCACCCCGACGGCGGCGGAGACGACCATTCCCGTGGAGACCAGGATCAGGGCCACTCCGACGACGTGCAGGACCGCGTTGTCGCGGGGGGTGATCCCCCCGACGCGACGCCGCGGTGTTCCCCGGAGATCCGGCCCCATGGGCCCCGAGTCCCGCCAGCGGGTTCGAACGCTCACCTCCGGTCCCCGTGGTGGTCGCGGAACCGACGTCGACCCGACCCGATCCGCCCGGTCAGATCGCTCAGGGAACGCGACACCGTCGCCAGGGCCGACGCCACCACGACCATCACGGGTGTGAGCGATCCCCTCCCACCGAGCATGAGCAGGGCGGCCACGGCTCGACCCGGGCGACTCAGGACTCTCAGCATGGCGGTCGGGTCCGGAGCCACCCAGTCGATTCCCACCGTGGAGAGACTCGTGATGGCGGTCGTGAAAGCGGACAGGACCCCCGAGCCGAACAGGGCGAGACCGACATAGCCACCGGCGGCGACCAGCATGGCGAAGGTCACCTCCGCCGTCATCTGTTCGATGGTGGGCTCATCGAGGGGCGAGGAACCCACGGTGACGGCCCGCACCACCCGGGGATGGAGATGGCCCTGGACCTCGCGGTCCATGAGCCCGACCATGGCCAGACCCCGGGAGATCTTCAGCCCGGCGGTCATCGAGGCCGCCATGCCACCGACCACGGCCAGGGCGGTGAGCAGCACCACCCCCTGGGAGCCGAAATCACCCAGTCCTCCGGCCACGAATCCGGTGGTCGACATCGTGGACACGACGGCGAACCCCGCCCTCCGCACGGATTCGTGCCCGAGATCCCCGGCCCACAGAACCAGAACCATCCAGGCCAGGACCACGACGATGACGTAGACGCGGAACTCCACCGACTGCAGCAACGCCCCCGGGCGGCGACTGCGCAGGGCGCGGAACATCAGGGGCAGGCTCACCCCGACCGTGAACATCGCCACCAGAGACACCCACTCCACCGCCGGCGACCCCCAGGCCCCGATGGAACCCACCCGGGTGCTCCAGCCCCCGCTGGAGACGGTGGTGAGAGCATGGACCGCGGCGTCGAAACCTCCCATGCCCGCGGCCCGGTACGCCAGGGCGGTGACGAGTGTCAGGCCGCTGTAGAGGCGCACCAGGCGGCGAATGCTCCCCCACCGGGTGGGCCAGAGCCTCTGGGCGGCGCTGACTGCGTCGCCACCGGCCTCCTCGAGGCCACCGGCTCCGAGAAACGGGAGCACCCTCACGATGAGGACTATCACCCCGGCTCCGGCCAGCCACTGCACCAGGGCGCGGAACACCAGCTGCCCATCGGCCAGGGCACCGGGATCGGCCACCAGGCTGGCCGAGACGGTACCCACTCCGGCGGCGGCCTCGACCAGGGCATCGACGGGATGAACCAGCTCGGAGGTGGCCATGAAGACCAGCGCCACGGCGGCGGTTCCGGTGAGCAGAGCCGCCACCAGAGCACCGTAGAGTTCTAGGGCCCCCACCGAGACCGGAGGGCGGGTGAGTCCGGCGGTGACCAGGCCGAGGAGCAACAGTCCCCCTCCTGTCGCCGCCAACACCGCCGACCCGGCGAATCCATCCCCCATCGCCGCCCCCACGAACCCGGCGGTGACCGCGGCGGCACCAACCGCCAGCAGTACGGCCCCGGCCGCGGTGCCCGCCAGGGTCGGCCGCCCCCGGGAGGCGACCGAGGCGGCCAGCTCCTCGCCGGTTCGCCTAACCAAAGGCTCTCCTGATCTCCGACACCGCCCGGGGAAGGGTGAAGGCGATCACCCGGTCACCGGGGCTGAGGGCCGTCGGGCCGTGGGCCATCTCCACGGTGTCACCACGGATCATCGCCGCCACGAGCATCGAGCGGGGCAGGCGTACGTTCTCCAGACGACGGTCGGCCACATCGCTCCCGGGGGCCACCTCCAACTCGATGACCTCCGCCTCGCCCTCGAGGAATGTGACCACGTTGCGGACCCCCGACCGGATATGTCGCAGTACGGCGTTGGCGCTGGCCGTTCGGGGGGACAGCACCGCGTCCACACCCACCTCGTCCATCAGACCCAGCAGGGACAGCCGGTGCACCAGTCCGATGGTCTCCTCCGCCCCCTCGGTCCGGGCGAACAGGCACGAGAGGATGTTCGCATCGTCCTCGCTGGTGAGGGCCACCACCGAGTCGTAGGAGCCGACCTCCTCCTCGACCAGCACGTCCACATGTGTGACATCGCCGTGCAGTACCAGCACCCCCGGAAGGACCTCACTCAGATGTCGACAGCGATCGATGTCCCGGTCCACGATGGTCACCTCGGTCCCCGCTCCGGTGAGTCGTGCCGCGAGCAGTTCGGCGACCCGCCCACCACCGAGCAGCATCACCCGCCGGGGTCGTTTGGCCACCACACCGAGCAGTTCCATGAGTTCCTGCCGACTCTCCTCCCGGCACACCGCCCGCACCAGGTCGTTCTCCTCGAGAACCGTCGAACCGTGGACGATCGAGGTGTGGCCCGACCGGGTGTAGGTGCCCAGCACCAGGTCCGAGGGCGCCCCCGGGCCCACGATCTCCGTCACGGGCCTTCCGACCAGGGGTGAGCCGGCGACGAGGCGGGCACCGAGCAGCAGCAGCCTCCCCTCGGCCAGTTCGGCGACATCGGACGCGCCCCGGAACCGGAGCAGGTGGAACACCTCGTCGGCGGTTTCGGCCTCGGGGTCCAGTACGGTGTCCACACCCATGGCGTCCCTGACTGCCTCCCCCGCCGGTCCCCGCAGTTCCGAACTCTGCAGGCGGGCCAGGGTGCGGGCCACACCCGCCTGACGGGCCAGGAGGCAGGCCACCAGGTTGACCTCGTCGTGGTCGGTGAGGGCGGCCAGCACGTCGGCCCGCTGGACCTGGGCCTCCGCCAGAACCGCGGGAGATCCGGCGTGACCCAGCACGGTCATCACGTCGAGGCTGCGATCGACGTGCTGAAGCTCATGCCGGTCGTGGTCGACCACCACCACGTCGTGTCCCTCCGAGGTCAGCCGGCTGGCGACGTAGGAGCCGATCTCCCCGGCTCCGAGCACCACGATCAGCACGGGACCACGATCCCGAACCCAGGCTCCACCGGCCCGGCGCCACGGAACCCGCCACGGAACCCCACCGGCCCGGCGCCACGGAACCCGCCACGGAACCCCACCGGCCCAGCGCCACGGAACTCGCC
>DRKF01000247.1 GCA_011051915.1 Acidimicrobiales bacterium
CCATGGCCGCGGCCAGTAGATCGTCGCCGGCGATCTGGGATCGCAGAGAAGCGGTGTTGTCACCCAGTTCGCCGATCTCGGCGGCCACCTTGTAGACGAACACCACGACCTCACCCTCGAGGCGCACCGCACCGGAGCGGTACCCCTCGTCGGTGATCCGCTCCGCCAACCGGGTCCTGATCTCCGGCGCCTGGGGATCGAGGCCGTGGTCCGACACGACGATCTCGATACCGGCACTGTCGCGACCCCGCACCTCGAGCCGGTCGAGAGCCGACAGGGCGATCTGGACCGCCCACATTCCCTCGACCTGGCCCCCGACGCCCTCCGAGCCGACCAGATCGGCGACGGCCTCCGCGGTGCGGATCCGGTCCCGGGCCAGGGCCCAGACGTTGTCCTTGACCCCGACCATGGCCTCGTTGATGTCCTCGAGGGCGACGGCCGGTATCGGGATGTGTCCGGCGTCGAGGTCGCGGTCGAACACGTCGACGGCGTTCCACAGATTCTCGAGCCGTATCCCCAGATCGAGCCGGAGTCCGGGGTCGGCCACCAGGGCCTTCACCCCGGGCATCGCCCCGAGGCGACGGTTCAGCTCCCCCGCCACCGCAGCGGTGCGGGCCAGGGGGTCGCTCAGGGCCGTTCCGGTGGCCGCCAGCACCTGGCTCCAACCCTGCTCCAACCGCGTCGCCAGCTCCAGCAGGGCGTCGGCATCCTCATCGGGTCGACTGTCCGGACGCCGGAGAACTCCGATGATTCCACACATGATCTCGATCGTACCGGGGGGTCTAGCCAGGGGGACGGCGCCCGAATCGCCTTTCCACCGTCCCGGCCAGCCCATCGGCCACCTCGCCCGCCAGTTGAGAAGTGGGGGCCTCGACCATGACCCTGATCAGGGGTTCGGTACCACTGGGACGCACGAGTACCCGGCCGCGCGGGCCCAGTGTCCGCTCCGCCGCCCTGATCTCCTCGGCCAGTTCCTCGGCGATACGGGGATGGCGATGGTCGACCTCGACATTCACCAGTACCTGCGGTGAGGCCGTCATTGACCGTTCGGCCAGTTGCCGCAGCGGCACGCCGGTTCTCCTGACCAGGTCGGCGACCAGGAGACCGGCCAGAATCCCGTCGCCGGTGCGGGCCCGGTCGGCGAAGATGATGTGCCCCGACTGCTCGCCCCCCAGCACGTAGCCACCCGCGGCCAGAGCGTCCAGTACGTGACGGTCGCCCACGGGAGTGGTGATCACCGTGATCCCCGCCGCCTCGCAGGCCAGACGCAGACCCAGATTCGACATGACCGTCACCACCAGGGTGTGATCCACCAGTTCGCCACGTAGGTCCATGTCCGCAGCGAACATGGCCATGAGATGGTCACCGTCCACCAACGATCCGTCGTGGGCCACCGCGATCAGCCGGTCGGCGTCACCGTCGAAGGCCAGCCCGAGATCGGCACCACCGGCGACCACGGCCCGGGAGAGGTCGCGGGGGTCGGTGGAGCCGCATCCGGCGTTGATGTCCCGGCCGTCGGACGCCGCGTTCAGGACCTCGGTTCGGGCTCCGAGACTCTCGAACACCCGACCCGCGACCGGTCCGGCCGCGCCGTGGGCGCAGTCCAGCACCACGTGCAGGCCTCGGAGATCACGATCGCCCAGCATCGCCGTCAGATGGGATCCGTAGCGGTCGACGGCATCGGAACGATGCTCGATCAGCCCGACGTTCTCCTCCTCCCGCGGGGGAGGGGGTGCCGAGTTGTCCGATACCAGCAGGGTCGACAGCACCGCCTCGATTCTCTGCTCGGTGTCGTCGGAGAGCTTGCGCCCGCCCCGGGAGAAGAACTTGATGCCGTTGTCGGTCCAGGGGTTGTGCGAGGCGGATATGACCGCGGCCGCCGCATCGTCCCAGTCGGCCAGTTGGGCCACGCCGGGGGTGGGGAGTATCCCCACCATCTCCACCTGAACCCCCTGAGAGGCCAGCCCGGCGGCCAGTGCCGCCTCGAGCATCGGCCCGCTCAGTCTGGTGTCGCGACCCACCACCCACCGGGGACAGTCCAGAACCACGGCCGCGGCCCGACCGAGGGCCAGAGCCAGCTCGGGGGTCAGCTCGGTGTTGGCCGGTCCCCTCACCCCGTCGGTGCCGAACCGGAGATGACCTTCGGTCATCGGCGGGAACTCAGCGCTTGGAGTACTGGGGAGCCTTGCGGGCCTTCTTCAGACCGTACTTCTTGGACTCCTTCTTACGGGAGTCGCGGGTCAGCATGCCGGCGGCCTTGAGTGAGGGCCTCAGCTCGGGATCCAGGGCGATCAGGGCTCGGGCTATCCCCATACGCAGGGCTCCCGCCTGGCCACTCACACCCCCACCGTCCATGGTCACGTCGACGTCGTAGGTGTCCTTGGTGTCGGTCATGACCAGCGGCTCGGAGACGAGCATGCGGTGCACAGCGGAGGGGAAGTAGTCCTCCAACGAGCGCTTGTTGACGGTGATCTCGCCCGATCCGGGGCGCAGACGCACCCGGGCCACGGCCCGCTTGCGACGACCGGTTGCCTGAATGAGGGGTGTTGACACTGGGTACTCCGGGATCAGCGGGCGACGGCCCGGGCGTGTTCGATGGTGAGAGGTTTCGGTTGCTGGGCGGCATGGGGATGGTCGGGACCCCCGTACACCTTGAGCTTGGTGATCATCTGCCGGCCCAGTCGGCCCTTGGGGAGCATCCCCTTGATGGTGCGACGGATGGCTGCCTCCGGCCGGCGGTCGAGCAGGTTCCCGTAGGTCTCCTCCTTGATTCCGCCCGGATAGCCGCTGTGGCGGTAGACCATCTTCGTGTTGGCCTTGTCCTTGGTGAGAACCACCTTGGAGGCGTTGACGATGATGACGTGATCACCCATGTCCAGGTGCGGGGTGAAGGTGGCCTTGTGCTTGCCGCGGAGAATCCCGGCGACCTCGCTGGACATACGACCCAGAACCAGATCGGTGGCGTCGACGACGAACCAATCTCTCTCGATCTCGGTGGCGCTCGGAGAATATGTGCGCACGGAAGAACCTCGGTAGCGGTGGAAGGGGGCGGGACCCGGAACGGGGTGACGAGAACTGGGTGACCGGAGTGGGGCGGCAGGCGCTGCCTCGGGCACCGAAGGACACCGTCGGGCTCGACGGGCCAAGTGACCAGGCTAGGGGGCCTCGACGGAAGCGGCAAGCCCCGGCCCGAAAAATGAACCCGGCCCGGGCCGTCAGTAGCCCACGGCGGTGAGGACCAGACCGTGGGGCGGGGCCACCGACGGGGCACCGGTACGGTCGGCCCGGCGGATCATCTCCGCTATCAGCCCGGGATCCCGCCGCCCGCGGCCGATCTCCACCATGGCTCCCACCACCGCCCTCACCATCTGGTGGCAGAAGGCGTTGGCCGAGATCGTGAACCGGACCTCGTCCCCCTGCCTGTGCCATTGGGCCACGGTCACCTCCCGAACCAGCGAGGCTCCCGGGGGGTGCTTGGGCCGACGGCAGAACGAGGTGAAGTCGTTCTCCCCGACCAGATCGGTGGCGCTCAGGTTCATCCGGTCCACATCGAGGGGGTGGCGCACATGCCACACCTGGTCCGACCGGAGCGGATCGGCCACCGGGGCGTTCAGCACCCGGTAGAGATAGCTGCGGGACCGGGCCGAGAAACGGGCGTGGAAGTCGGGCTCGGCCCACCGGGCGGAGGTGACGACCACCGCCGGGGCACAGAGTGCGGTCACCGAGGCGGCCAGCCGATCCAGGTCCAGGTCCTTCCTGGGAGTGGTGAAGCTGACCACCTGGGCCGCAGCGTGGACACCCTTGTCGGTCCGACCGGCCACGGCCGGATCCACCCGGTGTCCGAGCACCTTGACCAGAGCGGTCGTCAGCAGCTCCTCGACCGTCGGGACACCCTCGTTGGCCGCGAATCCGTGGAACGGTGCCCCGTGGTAGGCGACGTCGAGGCGGATCACCCCGGCGGACCCGTCGGATCCTGACGCCATCGGACCGGGAACGGACTGGTTCGCCGGTCGGGTCAGACCAGTTCGATGAGGGCCATCGGGGCCCGGTCGCCTTCACGCGGTCCGAGCTTCAGGATCCGGGTGTAGCCACCCGGACGGTCCGCGTAACGCGGCCCGATGTCGTCAATCAGCTTCTGGGCGATCTCCAGATCACGAAGATAGGAGACGATCTGGCGGTGACTGTGCAGTCCGCCCTTGCGGGCCTTGGTGATCAGCTTCTCGGCCACCGGGCGCAGAGCCTTGGCCTTGGCCTCGGTGGTCTCGATGGCCTCGGCGGCGAACAGTGAAGCGGCCAGGTTGGCCATCATCGCCTTCTGGTGGGCGGCGTCGCCG
>DRKF01000248.1 GCA_011051915.1 Acidimicrobiales bacterium
GGACCACGGCCATGACCACCAGGGCGATCGCCCCGAGGGTGAGCATTCCCCCCTGGAGGTAGTCGTTGATGTCGTTGAGGAACGTCGGGGTGCCGGTGATGACGTAGTCGACGTTGTCGAACTGGACCCCCTCGAAGGCCTGACGTACCGCTTCCTCACCTGATCCCAGCTGGGCCAGCTCGGCGTTTCCCGGCAGGATCGCGGCCAGGAGGGCGTGCTGCTGGTCGGGGATGAAGCCGCGCAGCGACCGCCTTATCACCAGCTGGTCGGCGGGCGCGGGAACGAGACGGTTGTCGGCGTCGACGCTGAAGCCCTGGTTGTCGAACAACAGGAAGGTCGCCCACTCGGTGTTGCCGAGATCGGTGCCGCCGGCGCTGGCGGTGGCGGCCCGGAACGCCGACACCACGCTGTTCTGCTGTCGGATCGGGACGGCGGCGGGATCCGGCTCCCGGGCCGTGGCCTCGTCCAGTATCGCGGTGGCCACTCCGGAGGTGACCAGATTGGACGTCCACTGGAGGGCTGTCATCGGACTGACCACCGAGGCGATGGCGTCGCTGTCGCGCAGCTCGGCCTCGATGCGGTCCATCTTGGCGACGTTGTCCTCGGTGAACAGGTCGGCGATCGTGTGGCCCTCCTGGGCCGTGAACAGCACGATCATGGTCTCCCCGCCGAACAGGTCCTGATAGGCCTCGTTGTCCTTGGCGATACGGGAGTCGGAGTCCAGGAACGAGTCCTGCCCGGTCTGGAACTTCAGCCCTCCCAGGCCCACGGCCAGCACGGCGGAGATCACCAGTGTCCCCAGCACCACTGCTCCGGTTCGCCGGGAGGCCGCCTTCCCCAGACGTCGCCAGAATCCCTCCATGGGTCTCTCCCTCCGCTGTGGCGGCCACCATCCGCCGGTCGGTGATTCGAAACCTAACCACTGTCAGGGTCGGGGAACAGAGTCCAAGGTCACCCCTCGGTGCGTGCTGCTCGGTCGGCAATGGCCCCCGTCCGGTTCAGGCTTCCGAGCGCGGCATCGGCGAGATCGGTGAGATCGGCGAAACCGCGGTACCGGGGGAATCACCGGTATTGCGGGATTGACGTTGCCGGGGCGGCCCCACGCTGGCAACCTCCATTGCCATGAACCGAGTCCCCCAGGTCGACGACACCCCTCCCCATCGCTACGACGCCCGACTCGCCAACGAGATCGAGAAGAAGTGGCAGGACCGCTGGGAGGCCGAGGGGACCTTTCACGCCCCGAACCCCGTGGGTGACCTGGCCGAGGGCTTCGACGAGGTGGCCGACCTGCCCAAGCTGTACGTGCTCGACATGTTCCCCTACCCCTCGGGCAGCGGCCTGCACGTGGGTCACCCGCTGGGTTTCATAGGCACCGACGTCTACGCCCGCTACATGCGCATGACCGGCCACAACGTGCTCCACGCCATGGGTTACGACGCCTTCGGCCTGCCGGCGGAGGAGCATGCGCGCCAGACCGGGGAGCATCCCCGGGTCAACACCGAGGCCAACATCGCCAACATGAGACGGCAGTTGCGGGCCCTGGGGCTGGCCCACGACGAGCGTCGCAGTGTGGCGACCACCGACGTGTCCTTCTACCGCTGGACCCAGTGGATCTTCCTGCAGATCTTCAGCTCCTGGTACGACCCCGAGGCCGACCGGGCCCGACCCGTCGCCGATCTGATTGCCGAGTTCGAGTCCGGCGAACGGGACACCGGTACCGGCACCCCATGGGCGGAGATGTCGGAGATCCAGCGGCGCGAGCTGATCGACTCCCACCGCCTGGCCTACGTGGACGAGGCCGAGGTGAACTGGTGTCCGGCCCTGGGCACGGTTCTGGCCAACGAGGAGGTGACCGCCGAGGGTCGCTCCGAGCGGGGCAACCATCCCGTCTTCCGCCGTCCACTGCGTCAGTGGAAGATGCGCATCACGGCCTACGCCGACCGCCTCCTGGCCGACCTCGACCTGGTGGACTGGCCGAACTCGGTCAAGATCATGCAGAGGAACTGGATCGGCCGCTCCGAGGGCGCCCGGGTGTTCTTCGACGTGGCCGACCGGCCCGACGCCACCATCGAGGTGTTCACCACCCGACCCGACACGCTCTTCGGCGCCACCTACATGGTCCTGGCCCCCGAGCATCCCCTGGTGGAACAGGTGACGACCGAGACCTGGCCCGAGGGAACCCCCGACCGGTGGACCGGCGGGGCCGCCACTCCGGCCGAGGCCGTAGCTGCCTACCGCGAGTACACCGCCCGGCGGTCGGATCTCGAACGGCAGGTCGACGCCAGGGACAAGACCGGTGTGTTCACCGGCGGCTACGCCGTCAACCCCGTGAACGGCGACCGGCTGCCGGTGTTCATCGCCGACTACGTGATGATGGGGTACGGCACCGGGGCGATCATGGCCGTGCCGGCCCAGGATCAGCGGGACTGGGACTTCGCCGCCGCCTTCGATCTCCCGGTGATCCGCACGGTGCAGCCGCCCGACGACTTCGAGGGCGAGGCCTGGACCGGTGAGGGCACCACGATCAACAGCGCCAATCCCGAGGCCGGTCTGGTGCTCGACGGTCTGGGCGTGGAGGAGGCCAAGACGACCATCATCGCCTGGCTGACCGAGCACGGCCACGGGGAGGGCACCGTCACCTACAAGCTGCGGGACTGGCTGTTCTCCCGCCAGCGCTACTGGGGCGAGCCCTTCCCCATCGTCTACGACGACACGGGACTGCCCATCGCCCTGCCCGAGGAGATGCTGCCCGTCGAGCTCCCCGAGCTGATCGACTGGGCCCCCCGGTCCCTGGACGAGAACGCCGAACCCGAACCCCCCCTGGGCCGGGCCACGGACTGGGCCGAGGTGGAGCTGGACCTCGGTGAAGGCCCCCGGAAGTACCGCCGGGAGCTGAACACCATGCCCCAGTGGGCCGGCTCGTGCTGGTACTACCTGCGCTACCTCGACCCCACCAACGACGGCGCCTTCGTGGACTCGACGGTGGAGCGCTACTGGATGACCGATCCCACCGGAGGGGTGGGCGGAGTCGACCTGTACGTCGGCGGGGTGGAGCACGCCGTTCTGCACCTGCTCTACGCCCGCTTCTGGCACAAGGTCCTCTACGACCTGGGCCACGTCAGTGGCCCCGAGCCGTTCTCCCGTCTGTACAACCAGGGCTACATCCAGGCCGCCGCCTTCCAGGACTCCCGCGGGGTGTACGTCCCCGCCGCCGAGGTGGTGGAGGAACCCGACGGATCATTCACCTATCAGGGCCAGCCGGTGGAGCGCATCTTCGGCAAGATGGGCAAGTCCCTGCGCAACGCGGTCACCCCCGACGAGATGTACGAGTCCTACGGGGCCGACACCCTGCGGCTCTATGAGATGTTCATGGGTCCGATGGATCAGGACCGTCCGTGGGAGACCAAGTCGGTCATCGGCTCCCACCGACTGCTGCAGAGGGTGTGGCGGAACCTGATCGACGAGCAGACCGGGCAGCCCAACATCTCCGATGTGGAGGCCCCCGAGGAACTGCGTCGCTCCCTGCACCGGACCATCGCCGGGGTCACCGAGGACTTCGCGGCCATGAGGTTCAACACGGCCATCGCCAAGATCACCGAGTTCAACAACGAACTCACCCGCCTCGAGGGGCCCACCCCCGAGGAGCTGGCGACTCCCCTGGTGCTCATGCTGGCTCCCCTGGTTCCCCATTTCGCCGAGGAGCTGTGGTCCCGCATGGGGCACCCCCGCAGTCTCATCCGCGAACCCTTCCCGACGTTCGACCCCGGGTTGCTCACCTCCGACACGGTCGAGATCCCCGTGCAGATGAACGGCAAGGTCCGTACCCGGATCACCGTCCCCGCCGACGCCGACCGGGAGGCGATGACCGCCGCCGCCCTGGCCTCTCCCCGCGTGGTGGAGTTGCTGGGGGGAGCCGAGCCCCGCAAGGTGATCGCCGTTCCCGGGCGGCTGGTCAACATCGTCGTCTGATTCCCCCGGCGGGGGTCAGAACCGGGGCCGAACCAACGATGTCCGCCCCAGAGCGGTCGTTCGACCACATATTGCGGTCGCGTTACGGAAGGCGCGCGATCTGATCTAGGCTTCGCCGCCGTGGAACCCACCCTCCCCCGCCGCACCACCGGGTTTCGAATCCTCCCGACCTCCGTCGAACCGGACGGTCGGCGTTGATTCGCCGTCTCACCACCGCAATCGCCGTTCTCGTCTTCGCCGCCGCCCTGGGAACCTGGGTCGGTGCGGCGGAGAGCCCCGAGGACAGCATCCGCCAGGCCCGCCAGGAGAGGGAGCAGATCCGCCGCGAGAAGGCCGATCTGGCCGGTCAGATCGACGTGCTGGAAGCCGACGAGGCCGAACTCGTCGCCGCCCTGGAGGCCCTCACCGCCGATATCGAGGCCCAGCACCAGGCGATCGCCGCCGCCGAGCAGAACGTGCGTGAAGCCGAGGCCGTGTCGGCCGGTCTCAGGGATCAACTGGCCGAGACCGAGATACGGGCCGCCGCCATCCGCCGGGAGGCCGCCGACCTGGCGGTGGAGGAGTACGTGCGCCCCCGGACCGTGGCGGAGTCCTTCGTCGAGTCGGCCGACCCCTCCGAAGGGGTCAGGCGCGACGCACTCACCCGGGTGGTCAGACTGAATCGCGTCGACGTCCTGGACCGCCTGCGGGAGGTCGAGGAGGATCTGGATCTGTTGCGCCGCGAGGCCGCGGCCGCCGAGGACGAGGCTCAGGCCGCCCGCGACGACCTCGAGGCCGAGCTCGGACGCCTGGAGGCGAATCTGGCCACCCAGGAGGAGATCCGGGCCCGCCTCGAGGGGCGGATCTCCGAACTCCAGGAACAGCTCCGGGAGATGGACGCCGAGGACGCCCGGATAGGGCAGATCATCCGTGACGGGCAGAGGGAGATCGCCCGGCGCGAGGCCCAACGCCGGGCCGCCCTCACCACGACCACCACATCGACCACCACGACGACAGCCGCCCC
>DRKF01000249.1 GCA_011051915.1 Acidimicrobiales bacterium
CAGAGGCTCCGCTTGTCACCGGAGGGGAAGGGATGTACCCGGACCACCCGCCCCCAGGCCGTGTCCTCACGATCGACGATGCGGCCCTCCCATCCGGCCTCGATCCGGTGCTCGCGGTACCACGGCAGCGAGGTCAGGATCTCCAGCTCGTGACCCCGCTGGGCCAACTCGTGCACCAGGCGGGTCATGACGTCCCCGGTGGGCGCGGTGTCGGGCTGGAAATGGGGACAGACGACGAGGATCTTCACGGCAGGCCCAGGGTAGAGGGCCCGATCAGGGGGTCGACCCGGCCACCAGGTCTCGCAGGGCCCGTGGCTGCCCCCCCAGACCGCCCGGGAAACCCCGTCAGCACACCGACCCGGCCACCAGGTCTCGCAGGGCCCGTGGCTGCCCACCCGACCGCCCGGGAAACCCTGTCAGGACTCCGACCCGGCGACCAGATCACGCAGGGCCTGCCGCCACGGCCGCAGGGGCCCGACTCCCAGGGGGGAGAGGTCGGAACAGTCGAGCACGGAGTAGGCCGGCCGGGTCGCCTCCCTCGGCGGGTCCAGATCCCTGGTCGCCACCGGACTCACCAGGCCCGGGTCCAGGCCGGCGACCCGAACCGTCTCCCGGGCCAGATCGAACCAGCTGGCGGTCCCGCTGTTGACCACATGATGGACACCCGATGCCCCGAGCCCGATCAGTTCGACCATCGCGGGGACGACGTCAGCCACGAAGGACGGTGACCCGACCTGATCGTCCACGAAGGCCATCGGGCGTCCGGCCCGGGCGAGGGACAGCACCGTGTCCACAACGCAACCGCCCGACGGTCCCCCGGGACCGTTGAGCCAGGCCGTACGAACCACCAGATCGGAGTCCGACAGCAGTCTCTCGGCCTCTAGCTTGGTGCGTCCGTACACCCCGAGGGGAGCCGGGGTGTCGTCGGGACGGTAGGGGCGACACGAGGCGCCGTCGAACACGTAGTCGGTCGAGACGAGCACCACTGTCGCGCCCACGTGCCGGGCGGCGCCGACCACATTGGCGGTGGCCACCACGTTCTGGTCCCAGGCCCACTGCGGTTCGAGTTCACAGCGGTCCACGGCGGTGGCGGCCGCGCAGTGCACCACGATCTCGGGCCGCAGAGCCACCAGCGCCGCCCCCACCGCCGCTACGTCGGTCACATCGAGGTCAGCTCTCAGCGGCGAGTGGACGTCGAATCCTCGCTCCCGCAGCTGGGAAGCCAGGGTGCGGCCCAGCAGTCCCCCACCACCGGTAAGCAGCACCGGGCCCGGCTTCCTCACCCCACCACCAGTTAGCAGCACCGGGCCCGAATTCCTCACCCGACCACCGGCAGGCGGTACGGGGCCCGAATTCCTCACCCCACCATGGCGGGAGCAGCTCGACGTGGCTCCCACCACCAGCGGTTCGACCGGTACCACTCCACGGTGGCCGCCAGGCCCTTCTCGATCCCGACCTCGGGCACCCAACCCAGTTCGCGCAGCCTCCCCGTGGAGATCGAGTACCGGAAGTCGTGCCCGGGCCGGTCGGGTACCCGGGTCACGCAGGAAGCCTCCCGGCCGGTCAACTCCAGCAGACGCCGGGTCAGCTCCAGATTGGTGAGCTCCCGCGAGCCCCCGATGTTGTAGACACCACCCGCCGACCCCCGCTCGAGAACCGTGACCAGGGCGGCGCAGTGATCATCGACATGCAGCCAGTCCCGCACCTGGAGCCCCTCCCCGTAGAGAGGCACATCCTGTCCGTCGATGAGTCGGGTGGTGAACAGGGGGATGATCTTCTCGGGATACTGGAAGGGACCGTAGTTGTTCGAGGCCCGGGTGACCCTCACGTCCAGTCCGAAACTGCGGTGGTAGCTGAGGGCGATCATGTCCGACGCCGCCTTCGACGCCGAGTAGGGCGAGGTCGGACGGAGGGGGTCCTCCTCGGTGAAGGAACCCTCGGTCCTCGATCCGTAGACCTCGTCGGTGGACACGTGGACGAAGGTCTCCAACCCCAGTTCCAGGGCCACGTCACAGAGAACATTCGTCCCCAGGCAGTTCGTCCGGACGAACACGTCGGGGTCCACCAGGGAACGGTCCACGTGGCTCTCGGCGGCCAGGTGCATCACGGCGTCGCACCCCGACATCGCCGTCCTCACGACTCCGCGGTCGGCGATGTCACCGGCGACGAACTCCACCCGGGCGTCACCCACAACGTCGGCGATCGTGTCCTCGCCGCCGGCGTAGGTGAGGGCATCGAGGATCACGATCTCGTGAGTGGTACCGGCGAGCAGACGCCTGACCAGGTTCGATCCGATGAATCCGGCTCCGCCGGTGATCAGCACCCTCACCGTCTCAGGTCCTCAGACCGCTGTGGGGCATCAGGGCGGGGTCGATCGCCCCCCGCCGGGGATTGACACGGTCGCGTTCGGACAGGAGGGGTGAGGTGAGGCCCCAGTCGGCATCCACGGCCGGATCGTCCCAGGCCAGGCCCAGCTCGTCGGCCGGGTTGTAGTAGCCGTCCACCAGATAGGTGAGGACGACATCGGTGAGGGCGGAGAAACCGTGGGCCACCCCCGGGGGTATGTACACACCGAGGGGTTCCTCGGCCGCCATGTCCACACTCAGGGTGTTCCCGTCGGTGGGCGAGCCCAGTCGGAGATCGTGGAGGACCAGTCGGGCCCGACCCACGATGAGATGGAAGTAGTCGGCCTGGTGTAGGTGATAGTGCAGCCCGACCAGCGAGCCGGCCGACCTCTGGGCCCGGTTGGCCTGCAGCATCTCGTGTCCACATCCCGGCAGCCACTGCCGGCGGAAGGTCTCCACGAAGAAGCCCCGGTCGTCGGAGAACACCTCGGGGACGATGAGCCGGACTCCCGCTATCCGGTCGGAATCGACGATGGACGCCATGGGTCAGTACTCCGCGACCGGTGGAAGCGACTGACCTGACACCGGCCGCTTCGCCGGGTGATTCTCGTGAGGGTCGGACAAGGGATCGTCTCCGGATCTGATCGTCGGTGTCCCGTGCCATCGAGGTCACCTTCATTGGGAGTCGGCCGGACGGGACGAACGGAAACCTGTTTGGGCCTTCGGTCGTGCGATCACCCACCGCCACCGGCGGGCCCGGTGGCCGGCGACCTGGGAACCGCGACCTCGACGGATCTGCCGACGAGCGGGATGCGGGTTCTTCGTAAGGACCGCCCGGTGGCGGCCGACTGGTCCGGGCATGGACGAACGGTGCTCCCGATCCGACAGCACGAGCCCACCGCGGTGAAGGGCGTCATCCTGGCCGGAGGCACCGGATCCCGCCTTCACCCTCTCACCGCCGTGGTCAGCAAGCACCTGCTTCCGGTCCACGACAAACCCATGGTGTTCTACCCCCTGGCCACCCTGCTGGAGGCGGGGATCTCCGAGATCCTGGTCGTGTCCACCCCGCGGGACACGCCC
>DRKF01000250.1 GCA_011051915.1 Acidimicrobiales bacterium
CGGGCCCTGGCCCTCTCCGCGGCGGAACGGGCGGGCGTCCTCACCCCTCCGATGCTGGCCTCGGGGGCCTCCGATCCCGAGCCCGAGGTGAGAGCGGCCGTATGCCGACTGGCCGCCGGTCACTCCCACTTCGACCTCTCCGCGCTGCTAGCCGACGACGACCCCATCGTGGCCGAGACGGCCGCCTTCGCCGCCGGTGAGCAGGCCGACCCGGAGGTGGACCCCGTGCCGCTCCTGGTGGCGATGGCCACCGGACACCCCGATGCCCTCTGCCGGGAGGCCGCGGTGGCGGCGCTGGGATCACGGCAGGATCCCCGCGGGCTGCCGGCCATCCTGGCGGCCACTACCGACAGGCCGGCGGTGAGACGCCGGGCGATCATCGCTCTGGCCCCCTTCGGGGGAACCGAGGTGGAGGAGGCTCTGGAACGGGCCCGCCAGGACCGCGACCGCCAGGTCCGTCAGGCGGCGGAAGACCTTCTCAGCTGACCACCGGCTCCTCTGACAGGCGACTCGACGGGGTCTCGCGCCCAACCGACGAGCGGCTCATCTGACCACCGGGGTCGGGCCCGGGTGCCGGCCGGGTTCAGCGGAGGCTCTCCACCACGTCCACGAACGGGGCCTCGAAGGTCCCCAGGCGGGTGAGGCCCGTCACGTCCCCGCCGGCGGGATCAACAGAGAAGATCGACACCGGGCGGGGCCAGGGACGCAACCCGCTCTCCATCACGACCGGTTGCACCATGTCACCCGTGTCGTAGGTGCCCAGACTCGTGGAGAGCTCCGCCAGGTGGTCTCGACCCAGATCCCCGTCGGCCACGGCGGCCTCCAGAACCGCCAGTACCGGATACTGGCTGGCCCAGCCCAGGGCGACCATCGAGGTCGGCTCGGCGTCGGGCGCCACCTTCTCCAGCTCGGCGCGGAGGTTCTCCATCCCCGGAGTCCGGTCCGACCACGACGGTAGATCGGCCGCCACCAGCAGGTGGTCCCGGGCCCACGCCCGACTGTCCTCTGGAACGGGGACCCTCACGCCCGAGCCCACGAATCCGGTGATGTCCACGTCGCCGGCCGCCAGTTCGGCCATCAGCCGCCGGGTCGAGAGGTCTCCCGCCCCCAGCCAGACGACCTCGCATCCGGCCGTCGTGATCTGCTCCACCACGGCGGTGGCATCGAAATCGGGCTCCAGTTCGACCACCAGCCCGTAACCGAAGTCCACGCCGCTGCCGTCGAGAGCGGCCTCCACCAACCCCAGACCGGCACGCGACGCCCTCCCGTAGGAGGAGGGGTCGGTCACCCCGCAGAAGACGGCGTCGGAGCGGCGATTGTCCATGTACCAACCCAGACCGTCGATCACCTCGACCTCATATGAGGTCCCCACCGGCAACAGGTTCTCCGCCCCCAACCAGGCGAACTGCCGGGTGGAGGGAGCGATGAGCAGCCCGTCGTCGACCGCCGGGCCCCTGACGGCATCGACGGTCGCCGAACCCATGACCAGAGCCAGCAGGGCCACCTCATCGGAGATACCGGAGTAGACCTGGGCAGCCAGGGCCGGTGACCCGCCCTCGTCGCGGACGATCAGCTCGACGGGGAACCGCTCGCCGATGCCACCCATGGCATCGACACGGGACCAGAAGGCCTCGACGCCCGTGAGGATCTCCCTACCCGACCGTCCGTTGGCCCCGGTGAGATCGCCGATCACCCCCAGGCGGATGATCTCGGTGTCGAACCCCGGGGCCCGGCGGGGCTGAACCGGGCGGGGGGCGACCGTCGAGGTGGGTGCCGTCTCGGCGCTGTCGGTGGAACCCGAACAGGCCGCCGCCAGCAGCGCCGACGCCAGGAGAACCACCGCCCAACGCCGTGCCATCCGACCGGACCGAGACGGCGTCGCGGCCACGGCATCCCGGTCAGTCGTGGACAGCGGTCTCGCTCCCGGCACTCGAACGCTGCTCATTGCCCTCCATCAACCAGGACCCGGTCGGATTCGACGGCTCCGCTCACGAGAGCCCATTGTGGACCGGGATGCACCCGGGGAGGTGCCACCCCACAAACTGTCCCGCGCCCCGTCCCACCTCGAACCGTCCCGCCTCCACCCTGACCGGCACCGACAGGCCGTCGGCCGGTCCGGCCCGGGCCTCCGATCAGCTCCCGCGCTGGGACCCGAGGAATACCCCGCCGAGGGTGTTGAAGTTCTCCAACACCCTTCCCGCTCCCAGGACGACCGCTTCGAGGGGGGACCTCACCACCCTGACCGGAACCCGCGCCTCCGATGAGATCCGACGGTCCAGACCCCTCAGCAGGCCACCGCCACCGACCAGGTGGATCCCGTTGACGATGAGGTCCTGGGCGAGTTCGGGCGGAGCCTGGGCGAGGCAGTCGATCACGGAATCGACCATGGCCTGAACCACCTCACCGATGGCGTAGCGGACCTGGGCCGCGGTCATGACGAAGGTCCGGGGCAGTCCCGTGGAGAGGTCCCGCCCCCTCACCTCGACCCCTACCTCGTCGTCGACCGGCCAGGCCGAGCCGATCGAGATCTTGATCTCCTCAGCGGTCTTCTCCCCTATGGCCACTCCGTGCTCCCGACGGGCGTACGACTGCAACGCGGCGTCGATCTCGAAGGACCCGATCCGGATCGCCTTGATGGACACGATCCCACCCAGGGAGACCATGGCGGTCTCGCTGGTGCCGCCACCGATGTCGACGACCATGTTCCCGACCGGCTCGTGGATCGGCAGCGCGGCGCCGATCGCCGCCGCCATGGGCTGCTCGAGCAGTCGCACCTCGTTGGCCCCCGCCCTCCGGGCCGCCTCGGTGACGGCCCGCCGTTCGACAGCGGTGATCACCGAGGGCACGCAGATGATCACCCGGGTGCGACCGAAGCGACCCACCCCGACCCTCTGGAGGATCAGTCGGATCATTCTCTGGGTGGTGTCGAAGTCGGTGATGGCCCCCTTGCGCAGGGGTCGGACGGCGACGATCTGGGCCGGTGTGCGCCCGATCATGTGCCAGGCCTCCTGGCCCACGGCCAGGACCTCCCCGGACCGCTCGTTCATGGCGATCACCGAGGGTTCGTTGAGAACGATCCCCCTGCCGGCCTCGAACACGAGTGTGTTCGCCGTTCCGAGATCGATGGCGAGGTCGCGTGTCAGGAGTCCCTACCTCCGAGCCCGGGCCCGCCGGGAGGGACGCCGGGTCCCGCGGGTCGGATCCAG
>DRKF01000251.1 GCA_011051915.1 Acidimicrobiales bacterium
ACCCTTGCCAGGGTGTCCCGTCCGATGAGAGCAGTGCAGAGGGTGACCGCCCCTCTCCGCGGCCTGCTCGGTCCCGACCTGGTCGGGGCCCGGCAGAGCCTCACCGCCCTGGCCCTGAGTTCGGTAACGGGAACCGTGGCCGGGGTCGTGCTGGCCTCCATCACCGGCACCCTGGACTCCCTGCCCGGGCTGCTCGTGCTGGTGCCGGCGGCGGCGGGGATGAGGGGCAACATCTCCGGGGCCCTGGGGAGCCGTCTGGCGACCTCGATCCACACCGGTACCTTCGTGCTGTCGCCGCGGCGGGACACCATCGTGGGCCAGAACATCCTGGCGGCCATGGCCCTCACGATCATCATGTCGGTGTATCTGGGGGTGGCGGCCAAGCTGCTGGCGATGCTGTTCGGTGTCGCCGACACCATCGGGGTCCTGGACCTGATCATCATCGCCACCGGGGGAGGGGTGGTGGCCTCCCTGGTCGGTATGACCATGACGATCAGCCTGGCGGCGGGGTCCACCCGCTACGGATGGGACCTCGACAACGTGAGTGTTCCCCTGATCGCCGCGGTGGGGGACATGGTCACCGTACCGGCCCTGTTCGCGGCCACCTTTCTGGTGGGTCGCGGGGCTCTGACGACCTCTCTGGGTGTCGTGTTCGTGGTGGCGGGTCTGGTGGCCACCTTCAGCGCCCTGCGCAGTCGGGGCGAGATCCTCCGGAGGGTGGTCAGGGAGTCGATTCCGGTCCTCGCCGCCACCGGGATCGTCCACTCGATCGCCGGGGTGATCCTGGAACACCGCCTGGACGCCTTCTCCGACAAGCCCGCCCTGCTGGTCCTCGTTCCCTCAGCTCTGAGTGGCGTGGGTGCCATCGGGGGGATTCTCGCCAGTCGTCTGGGCAGCAAGCTGCACCTCGGCATCATCGACGCCGGTTTGATACCGGACCGCAGTGCCCGTCGGGATATCTCCGTGGCCCTGGGACTGGTTGTCCCGGTCTTCCTCCTCAAGGGAATCCTCGTGGAGGTGGCCCACAGCGTCTTCGGATTCGATTCCCCGGGGTTGGCCGCGCTGATCGGGATCTCCCTGGTGGGAGGGGTGCTCGCCTCGGCGGTGATCGTGGTCGTGGCCTTCTACGCCGCGGTCTCATCCATCCGCTTCGGCGTCGATCCCGACACCTACGGCATCCCCCTGGTCACCAGCAGCGCCGACATGGTGGGTTCGGTGGCCCTGGTACTGGCCCTGGCGATGTGGGGTTTCACGTGAGCGGGCGCCGCCGTCGCCCTACGTTCTAGGCTCGAACCGAGAGACACGGAGACATGGAAGACAAACCCCGAAGTCTGAAGACCATGCTGGCGGAGGCCAAGGACACCTCCGAACTCATGGTCGACCTTTCCTACGCCGCCCTGTACTTCGACGACGAGGGTATGGCCGAGGCGGTACTGGACCTCGAGTCCGACATGTCCGAACTCGTGCACGAGATGAGAGCCCTGGCCCTGCTGGCGGTCCGCCACCCCCGTGAGGTGGACGGCATGTCCTCGGTGCTGCAGGTGGTCAGCGCCATCGAACGCATCGCCAACGACGCGGTCGATGTCAGCCACATCGTCACCCGGCATCTGGGGATACCGAGACTCCTGGTCGCCGATCTGGCCCAGGCGGCGGAGGTCTCCCACCGGCTGGTCGTCTCCCGGGGCAGCCATCTGGCGAACCATCCCCTCAGAGAGCTCGAGCTGCCGGTGGTCGTGGGAATGAGGGTGGTGGCCATCAAACGGGGGCACCGGTGGATCACCGACGTCGACGGCGACACGGTGGTCGAACCCGACGACGTGCTGTTCATGAGGGGCTCCCCGGCCGGAATCGTCCGGCTGCGGGAGCTGGCCGCGGCCGAGCCGTGGGAACCACCGAGGGTGGACGAGACGGAGACCGTCTCCGACCTGGACCGGGCCGTAGACACCCTGGTCGAGATGAAAAATCTCTCGGAGACCGCGGTGGGGCTGGCCTACTCGACGCTGGTGCTGCGGGACCCGGCCCTGGCCCGCGAGGTGAGATCCCTCGAGGACCGTCTGGACGAGATGAAGGCCTCACTGCAGACCTGGGTGCTGCGGGCGGCGGCCGACAACGTGGAGATCTCCTCCCTGCGGGGGCTGCTCCAGTTGGCCGAGGCGGCGGAGGACATCGGGGACCAGGCCTACCAGATGTCGGCGATCGTGCTGGAGAACGAGGACCTGCATCCGGTCCTGGCCATGGCCCTGGGCGATGCCGACGATGTCGTCATGCACCTCCCGGTGGCTCCCGGATCGGCCGCCGACGGTGCCTCACTGGGCGAACTCGCCCTCAACGTCGACCCCGGCTTCCACATCCTGGCCGTGCGCCGCGGCAACACCTACCTGTACAACCCCCGGAAGTACGTGGTGCTCCACGCCGGTGACGAGGTACTGGCCAGCGGTCCCGACGAAGGGCAACCCCGCATGGCGGAGATCTTCGGCTACCGCTTCGTGGAGGACGAGGACACGGGGCTCACCGAGCTGGTGCCCCTGGAGTCAGCGCCGGGGTAGAACGTGCAGGGGGTGACCCGAGGCCGCCTTGGCCGCCTCCACCAGCCCCTCCGACATGGTCGGGTGGGGGTGGATGGTGGCGGCGAGATCCTCGAGCGTGGCCCCCATCTCCACCGCCAGGGCGGCCTCCCCGGCCAGTTCGGATACTCCGGCCCCGACCATGTGCACCCCGACCACGGTGCCGGCCGAGTCGGCGACCATCTGAACGAACCCCTCGGTATGCCCCATGGTGTGGGAACGGGAGCCCGCCGTGTAGGGGAACCGGTACTCCGTGGCGGCGGGATCCTCGGAGCGGGCCCGGTCGAGGGTGGCGCCGACACTGGCGACCTCGGGGTCGCTGAACACCACCAGGGGTATCGCCGCGGGGTCGAAGGCGGCGACGAGCCCACTGACGGTCCGGGCGGCGACCTCGGCCTCGGCGGTGGCCTTGTGGGCCAGGGCCGGGCCGTCGGTGATGTCGCCGATGGCCAGGATGTCGGGGGTCGCCCGGCGGTCCGGCCCGACCTCAATGTGGCCGCTGGGGGTGAGTTCGATTCCGGCCACCTCGAGGCCGAGATCGTCGGTGTTGGGCACCCTGCCTGCCGCCACCAGGACCTTGGTGGCGGGAACGGCGATCTCTCCCTGGGCGGCGGCGACCACCAGGCTGTCATCTGTGAGACCGGTGGCCCGGGCTCCGGTGAGCACGGTGATCCCCAGGCCTCTCAGCCGCCGGGCCACGACCCGGGTCAGTCTGGGGTCGATGCCCGGCAGGATGCTGTCGGCCATCTCGACGACGGTCACCTGCGAGCCCAGCTTGGCCAGAGCGGTGCCCAGCTCCATGCCGATGTAGCCCCCGCCGACCACGGCGAGTGAGGCCGGTACCGACTCCAGGGCGAGTACACCGGTGGAATCCAGTACCCGCGAACCGTCGAAGGGCAGGGCGGGGAGCTCCAGGGGTCTCGAACCGGTGGCGATGATGCAGTGGTCGAACTCGAAGTGCTTGACCTCGTCGCCCCCGTCGATCACCACCTTGCGGCGGCGGGCGAAGCGGGCCGTGCCCTGTTCGACCCTCACCCCCGCGGCGTGAAGTAGGCGCTCGACTCCCCCCGTGAGAGTCGACACCACCTCCCCGATCCGGTGGTGCACAGCCGACATGTCGACGGTGGCGCTCAGGTCCACACCCCACGAGGCGGCGTCGGCGGGTCCCGAGGCCAGATCGGCGGCGTGGATGAGGGCCTTGGAGGGGATGCATCCCACGTTGAGGCACACCCCTCCGATACGCCCCCGCTCCACGAGGGTCACCTGGCGGCCCAGGTGGGCGGCCTCGATGGCCGCGGCGTAGCCTCCGGGACCGGCGCCGATGACCAGGACCTCGGTGGTCTCGGCCACCTCGCCGACTACCACGGTGTGCCCGGGGCGGAGACCGCCAGCAGACCCGGATGGGTGAGTTGGTCGGCCACGTACTCCTGGATCGCGGTGAGCAGGTCGCCGTCGATGAGGCGGTGGTCCCCCCCGGTCACTATGGGCAGGGTGGGCCGGGCCGCCACTTCACCCCGGACCACGAACGGGCGGGGCCGGATGGCACCGAACCCCACGATCAGGGCCTCGGGGGCTCTGATGATGGGGGTGCTGTAGCGCCCGCCCAGGCTGCCGTAGTTGGTGATGGTGGCGGTACCGCCCGACAGCTCGGCGGCGGTGACGGTGCGGTCGCGGGCGGCGGTGACCAGACGCCTCACCTCCCGGGCGAGGGCGAAGAGGTCGAGACGGTCGGCGTTCCGGACCACCGGCACCACCAGCCCGGCCTCGGTGGCCACCGCCATGCCGATGTTCACCTCGGGGTGCACGGTGATCGTCTCGGCCCCGGTGTCGATGGAGGCGTTGGCCTGGGGATGGCGGACCAGGGCCCGGGCGACCGCCATGATGAAGAACGCCATGGGGGTCAGGTCGGCGGCCTCGGGGTGGAGGCGTTTGATCTCCCGGCGGGTGGCCAGCAGCTCGGAGGCGTCGATCTCGTCCGATCCGTGGATGTGAGGTATCCGCCAGGCCTCCTCCATGTGGGCCGCGGTCACCCGACGTATGCCCCTCAGGGGGTGAACCCCCACCGGCATCTGTCCCGGTATTCCCGTGGGGGCGGGTGGGGGAGTAGGGGCCTGCGACGAGGGTGGAGGGGGGGTCGGCGATGTCGCGGGGGCGGCGGGTCTGGTGGCGGCTGCGTCCAGGTCGGCGGCGGTGATGCGTCCTCCCGGTCCGGATCCGGTAACCGTAGAGAGATCGATTCCCAGCTCCCGTGCCCGACGCCGCACCGAGGGTGCGGCCTTCACCCGGGGCCGCTTCGAGCCGCGGGCCCCGGTCTCGGCCCCGCCGCCGGAGGGTCCGACGGTCGGCGCGGAGGGAGCGGCCGGTGGGGAGGTCGCCGGTTCCGAACCGGTCTCCTCGATGACCACGAGTAGGTCGCCGACGTGGGGACGGTCGCCCTCGGCCACAGCCAGTCGGGTCACCCTCCCGGCAGTGGGAGCGGGAAGCTGGGTCTCGCTCTTGTCGGTGAGGATGTCGCAGAGCGGCTGGTCCAGGTCCACCTCGTCGCCCTCGGTCACCAGCCAGCGCAGGATCTCGGCCTCCTCGAGCCCCTCGCCGACATCGGGAAGTCTGAACTCGGTGGTCATGACGCCTCCACCGTGCGGCGGGCGGCCTCGACCACCTTGTCGACATCGGGCAGGTAGTCGTCCTCGAGGAGCCCGACCGGGTAGGGGTTGTCGTAGGCGGACACCCGGGCCACGGGGGCCTCCAGTGACCACAGGGCCCGGTCGTTGATCTCGGCGACTACATCGGACGCGAATCCCCCGGTGCGGGGCGCCTCCTGCACCACCACGGCCCGGCCGCATTCCTCCACCGCCGAGGTTATGGCTTCGGTGTCGAGAGGCACCAGGGTCCGCAGATCCAGAACCCGGGCCGAGATTCCCAGGTCGGACAGCTTCCCGGCCGCCCTGCGGCAGACCTCGACCATGTAGCTCCAGGCGACCAGAACCACGTCGTCGCCCTCGGTGACCGTGGCCGCCCGGCCGAACGGCACCAGATGCTCCCCGGTGGGAACCTGGCCCTTGATGAGCCGGTAGCCGCGCAGCGGCTCGAGGAACAGGACGGGATCGGGATCCCTGATGGCGGTGGCCAGCAGACCCTTGGCGTCGGCGGCGGAGGCGGGCATCACCACCTTCAGACCGGGGATGTTGCAGAGCTGACCCTCCAGGGCGTCGCTGTGCAATTCGGGTGTGCGGATTCCGCCGCCGAAGGGGGCCCGGATGGTGATTCCGGCGTGGAACCGGCCCCGGGTTCGGTAGCGCATGCGGGCCACCTGGCCGGCGAGCTGGTGGAACGCCTGGTAGACGAAGCCGAGGAACTGGATCTCGGGGACGGGGACCAGTCCCGAGGCCGCCAGGCCCACCGAGGCTCCGAGGATGACTCCCTCGGCCAGGGGGGTGTCGACCACCCGGGTGGCACCGAACTCGTCGTAGAGGCCCTCGGTGGCCCGGAACACCCCACCGTTGGCGCCCACGTCCTCTCCGAGGACGATCACCCGGTCGTCGCGAGCCATCTCCCGGTGCAGGGTGTGGTTGATCGCCGTGAGCATGTTCATTTCGGTGGACTCGGCCGTTTCGGTGGACGCGGCCGTATCGGTCGACTCGGTGATCCCGGCGGAGTCAGACATCGGACCTCCCGACCCGGGCCAGGTGCTCCACGAGTGACTCCCGTTGCTCCACCAGCGCCGGAGTGGGTTCGGCGAACACGTGGTCGAACATGTCGGTCGGCGCCACCGGGGTGGCCTCCACCTCGGCCACCGTGCGATCGGCGAGGTCCCGGGCCCACGCGGCCGCCCTCTCCTCGCGGTCGTCGTCCCACAGACCACGGGATCGCAGCTCCTCACGGAACCGGACCACCGGGTCCCGGGCCAGGGCCGCCTCGAGCTCGTCGGGGGGTACGTAGCGGGTCGGGTCGTCCGCCGTGGTGTGGGGGCCCAGGCGATAGGTCACCGCCTCGATCATGGTGGGGCCCTCACCGTCGGCGGCCCGCCGCCGGGCGGCAGCGGTCGCCTCGTAGACCGCCATCACGTCGGTCCCGTCGACACGGACCCCGGGCATGCCGAAGGCCCGGGCCTTGTCGGCGAAGGATCCGGCGGCCGTCTGGCGGGAGACGGGGGTGGAGATCGCCCAGCCGTTGTTGACACACATGAAGATGACCGGCACACCCAGTACCCCGGCCAGGTTTCCCGCCTCGTAGAAGTCACCCTCGGAGCTGGCCCCGTCGCCGAAGAAGACCAGAACAACGCCCTCCTGCTGCTGGACATGCATCCCCCAGGCCTGGCCCACGGCGTGGGGGATCTGGGTGGCCAGGCTGATCTGCGGGGGCCACACCCGCAGGGGTTCGGGCATGTGGCTGCCGGCGGGATGGCCCACTATGTAGAGGAAGTACCTCCTGAGCACCTCCTCGCCGAATCGGAGCAGGCCGGGAGGTTCCCGGTACTGGGGCAGTACCCAGTCGGTGGCGGGATCGAGGGCCCGGGCCGCACCTACCACCACCCCCTCGTTGCCGTCGATCGGGGCGTTGGTCCCGGCCCGGCCCTGTCGTTGGAGGTTGAAGGCCCGATTGCTGAAGAAGCGGGCCCCGATCATCTCGGTGAGCATCTCTGTGAGGTCGTCGTCGTCGAGCCGGTCCGAGGCCGCGGGAGCCGTCATCCATCCTCCTGGGGGTCCGGCTCCCATCATGCCCCGCCCGTCCGGCGCCTGTCAGCCGAGAGAGATCAGGACCACGGCCACGGCGGCGAGGGCCAGACCCCCGAGCTGGACGGTGCCGAGGCGCTCGCGGTGGACCAGCCGGGCCAGTACCACGGTCGCGGCCGGGTAGAGGCTGGCGAGAAGGGCGGCGATGGTTATCGAACCGTGGCGGGTGGCCAGCAGGTACAGCGCATTGGCTCCCGAATCGAAGATCCCGGCTCCGGCGACCGTCGCCCGCGATGTCCGGGGAACGAAACGGGTACGCAGGGCGGCGACAACGGGGACCATGACCAGGACCGACACGCCGCG
>DRKF01000252.1 GCA_011051915.1 Acidimicrobiales bacterium
AGATCGACGCCGTCGACGGCCACCTGGTCCCGGTCGCCCCTCACGGTCAGCCCCTCGATGGCCAGCAGAGGGGCTCCGGGTTCGACGTCCTCCTTGTCGGGGGCCATCTTGACCGGCCGGCCCACCATCATCTGGGCCAGACCCTCGGGACTGGTCTGGTCGGGGGTGGTCTCGCCCACCACCCTGCCGTCCCGCAGCACGGTGATCCGGTCGGAGAGTTCCATGACTTCGTGGAGCTTGTGGGAGATGAAGATCAGCGCCCTTCCCCGCTCGCACATTCCCCGCAGGATCACGAACAGCTCGTCCACCTCCTGGGGGGTGAGCACGGCGGTGGGTTCGTCGAGGACGAGGAGCTGGGCGTCGCGGTACAGGGCCTTGATGATCTCCACCCGCTGCCGTTCGCCCACCGACAGCTGCCAGATCCGGGCCCAGGGATCCACATGCAGTCCGTAGGTGTCGGACAGCTGCGCCACCTTCTCAGCCACCGAGTCCAGATCCAGTCGCAGCCGACTTCCAGACCTGAGCCCGAGGGCGACGTTCTCGACCACGGTGAGGGACGGGACCAGCATGAAGTGCTGATGGATCATCCCTATGCCGTGGGCGATGGCCGAGGCGGGCGAGCTGACCTCCGAGCGTTTCCCGTGGAGGAGGATCTCGCCGTCGTCGGGCCGGTAGAGGCCGAACAGGACCTTCATCAGGGTGCTCTTGCCGGCGCCGTTCTCCCCCAGGAGGGTGTGAACCTCCCCGGCCCAGGCCGAGAAGTCGACTGAATCGCAGGCCAGGACACCGGGGAACCTCTTGGTGATTCCCCTCATCTCCAGCATCGGTGCCTCAGATGCGGCCATGGCCGCTCACCCCCGTCAGGTCCGTGGTGGTCCGTGGTGCGGCCGGAGGCCGCTCGGCACCGGGGAGGATCCCCGAAAGGGACCTCCCCGGTGCCCGGGTCACTCAGTTGGTCTGTCAGCCACCCACGCCGGTGCTCATCGAGCCGTCGGCGATGGCGGCGGCGGTGTCGTCGCCGATCTTGCGGACGTCGTCGGGAAGCGGGTAGTTGTCGTTGTACTCGATCACCAGACCCTTGTTGGCCAGGTTGATCTCATAGGACTGTCCACCCAGGGTGCCGGCCTTGATCTGGTCGATCATCTGGGACAGAACCACGTCCCACTTGTAGACCTGGGAGGCCACGACGATGTCGGGGCCGAGGCTGGTCTGGTTGGACTGGGTACCGAACCAGGCCACGCCCTTCTCCTGGGCCACGCCGGTGGCGCCCACGACCATCTGGGCCGTACCGGTGAGCACGTCGGCTCCGCCCGAGATCATGGTCTGGGCCGCCTCGGCGGCCAGGGCCACGTCGCTGAAGGACTCGATGTAGTTGACGTTGGTCTCCACCGCCGGATCCTGAGCGGCGACACCGGCCACGAATCCGTCGACGTAGAGCTTGGCGTCACCGACCTCGATGGGACCGATCACACCGACCACCTTGCTCTGGGACAGGGCGGCGGCCATGTTGCCCATGACGTAGGCACCCTCGTCGGAGGCGGCGGAGTAGGCGAACACGTTGTCCAGGCCGAACGTGTCGGCCGCGGTCCCCCAGGCGAAGGAGACCTCGGGGAACTCCTTGGCCAGATCAGCCAGGAAGCTGCCGTACTGGGAGCCGTGGGCGATGACCAGGTCGTATCCGCCCTCGGCGTAGCCCCGCACCGCGGCGGCGGCATCCTCGACGATGAACGTGCCGTCGGTGATGTCCACCTCGATGTTGTAGGCGTCCTTGAGGGCGTCGACGCCGTCGACGATGCTCTGGGTGAACGCCAGGTCGTTGGCGGCACTCGGGGCCACGATGGCCACCCGGAACACCTCGTCGGTCGATCCGCCGCCACCGTTGTCGGTCGCCGCCGCCGTTGTCGTGGTGGCCTCGTCACCACCACTACCGGCGTCGTCGGAACTGCCAGAGTCACCGCAAGCCGCGGCGAGCAGCGCCAGGGCCGCGAGGATGGCCATGAGCCACCCAAATCGTTTGGTTTTCACCAGATTCCTCCTGTTATCGAACGGGGGAACGGTCGTCCCTCCCGTACATCTCGGGCCCCACGGTTAGGGGACGGCGATTCGTCGGCGACACCCGGGGCGGGCATCGGTCGCGGCAGGGTAGCCGCGGTCGGGATCGGTGTGCCGTCGGCGGCCGGCCCCACCGGGTTCGGTCGTATGCCGACGGTCGTCATGGGACCGACGTCGCTGTTGGTCCCAATGGAGGACGCGGTCGGGTTCGGCGGTACCGGCACGATCAGTGACCTCGCTCGAAGGGTCGGGTCAGAGCGGTGGGGGCTCCGACGCGGCGGCTGATGATCACCAGAGCCAGGATGGTTATGACCGCCGGAGCCATGGCGGTGAGACTGGACACGGCTCCACTCACTATGCCGAGGGTTCGCCACTGCAACACCGTGGCCGACACCAACCCGAACAGCAGCGATCCGAGCATCACCCCGGTGGGACGCCAGGCACCGAAGTACACCAGGGCCACGGCGATGAAACCCTGACCGTTGGTGATGTTGGACTGGAAGATGTGGAGGTTGATGGTCAGGGCGGCACCGGCCAGCCCGGCGAGGGTGTTGGCGATGATGATCGTGGCGTAGCGCACCCGGGCCACACTGACACCGAGAGAGTCCGCCGCCTCGGGTGTCTCACCCACCGCCCTCACCTTCAGCCCGAAGTCGGTCTTGTTGATGAGCAGGGCCATCAGGGGGACCAGGATGAAGGCCACGTAGATCAGCAGGCTGTGCTGGAAGAACATCTCCCCGATCTTGGGGATGTCGCCCAGGAGAGGGACCTTCCAGTTGCCGAACCCCTTGATGGTGCGCGGGGTGCCGACCTGCTTCTGGAACAGGAGATCGGAGAAGCCCAGCCCGAAAAGGAATATGCCGATGCCGCTGATCCCCTGTTCGGCTCTGAGGGTGACAGTGATGAAGGCGTAGACGAGACCCATGATGGCGCCGACTATCAGTCCGGCCAGGACCCCCCACAGGGGAACTCCGGTCCGGAATGTGAGGTAGTAGGCGGCGTACCCCCCGAGCAGCATCACTCCCTCGACACCCAGGTTCAGGACTCCGCTGCGCTGGCCGAGGGTCTCACCCAGCCCGGCCAGGAGATAGGGGGTGGCCAGCCGCACGCCCGAGGCGACGGTGGCGACGAGTACGGAGATGGTGAAGAACTCAGCCACCGGTCACCGACTCCTCCAGGTCCTCCCCACCTTCGGGGGGTTCGGTCATGTGCTCCTCCCGGGCCGAGGTGACCGGTGCGAGCAGTTCCGCCCGCCGGGTGATCAACTGGCGTACCCGGTCGCTGGAGACGACGAACACCACGATGAGCCCGTTGAGGGCGATGATCAGGGCCGATGGCACCTGCACGGCTCTCTGCATGGCGTTGGCCCCCACCAGTAGTCCACCGAACAGGAAGGCCGAGGGGATGGTCCACAGGGGGTGGAGACCTCCGAACAGGGCGGCGACGATACCGTTGAAGCCGGCTGATCCGGTGAAGCCCGCGGCGCTTCCGTCGGTGACGAACCGGTGGGACTCGCTGCCGAACACCAGGACCGCCCCGGCCACACCGGCCATGGCCCCGCTGAGGGTCAGGGCGTAGACGGTCGAGCGCTTGACGGGCATGCCCGCGTAGCGGCTGGCGTCTGGGTTGTAGCCGACTGCCCTCAGGCGGAATCCGAAGCTGGTGCGCCACATGAGGAACCAGGCCAGGACGGCCACCCCCACCGCCACCAGGACGCCGAGGTGGATCCGGCCCAGCCCCGGGATCTGCGGCAGATCGGCGTTCGTGGACAATCGCTCGGTCTGGGGAATGCGGGTGCCGCGCTCGATCTCAGCCGGATCGATCAGAACGTCCTTGAGCAGGAAGTTCATGATCTGGACGGCCACGATGTTCAGCATGATCGTCGAGAGAATCTCGTTCACCCGGGCGTAGGCCTTCAGATACCCGGGTATCGCTCCCCAGATTCCCCCTCCGACGGCCCCGGCCAGAAGAACCAGGGTGATGAGCAGAACCGAGGGGAGATCGGGCAGGGCCTGAGCCAGGATGGTGGCCAGGATGGCCCCGGCGACGATCTGGCCCTCACCGCCGATGTTGATCACCGAGGCCCGGAACGAGATACAGATACCCGAGCCCACCAGCAACAGGGGCATGGCCTTGAGGGCGGTGCGGGCCAGAGCGTCACGGCTCCCGAAGGCGCCACTGAACATCGCCCGGTATCCCTCGATGGGGCTGACCCCCAGGGCGAACAGGGTCACGGCCCCGATCAGCAACGCCAGCAGGGCCGCCCCCAGGGGGACCACGAT
>DRKF01000253.1 GCA_011051915.1 Acidimicrobiales bacterium
GTGATAGCCGTACTGGCATTCGGCTGGGCGGTCCAGGGAGGGGTCTCCGCGGTCGAGGGGGTACTGCTGATGGTGGGGCTGGGGGTGGCGCTGTTCATCTCCATCGCCGGTGCCCGTCACGGGGTGGAGCTCGACGAGCGCACCTACTCGGTGCCCCGCGAGGTGGTGAGGACGGTGGTGGGCCTGCTCCTGACGGTGCTCGGCGCCCAGCTGTTGATCGAGGGGGCGCTGGATCTGGCCGATCGGGCCGGTATCGCCGAGGGATTCGTGGGTCTCACCCTGGTGGCGGTGGGTACCTCACTGCCCGAGATGGTTACCTCGGTGATCGCCTCGCGCCGGGGGGAGACCGGCCTCATCATCGGGAACCTGTTGGGGAGCAACATCTTCAACAGCTTCGCGGTGGGTGGGCTGGTGGGCCTGTTGGGTCCGGGCACGCTGACCGACCAGGCGATGGCCGGCACTCCGGTGGTGCTGATGGTCGGGGTGGCCGTGGGGGTGTTCGCCCTGCTGACGGCGGGGGGCCGGGTCCAGAAGTGGGAGGGGCTGGTGTTGCTGGCGGTGTTCGTGGCCGCGATTCCGTTGCTGCCGCGCTGAAGTGGCCGTGGTGCGGCCTGGGATCCCGGCATGGTGTTCTGCGATACTGCCCCGGGACAGCCCGGAACAGCCCGGAATTCGGGGGAGGAGCCGATCGTGGTCGAGTTGGAGATCGTGGCCGAGGGCCTTCGATTCCCCGAGGGCCCTGTCGTCATGGACGATGGCGCGGTTCTGGTGGTGGAGATCGAGGCTGGGAACCTGACCCGGGTCGACCCCGCCGACGGCACGACCGAGGTGGTGGCGAATCTCGGAGGAGGACCCAACGGTGCGGCGGTCGGGCCCGACGGTCGAATCTACGTGTGCAACAACGGCGGGTTCGAGTGGAGTCACCGGCGGGGCTACACGGTCCCCGGCCATCAGGCCCGTGACTACCGCGGGGGTTCGATTCAGGCCGTGGACCTGAACACCGGCGAGGTGGAGACGGTGGCGTCGGAGGTCGGCGGGCGGGGGCTCAAGGGTCCCAACGATCTGGTGTTCGACCGATTCGGGGGCATGTGGTTCACCGACCACGGCAAGACCCGTCCCCGGGACCGGGATCAGGGTGGGCTCTACTACGGTCGCCCCCTGGAGGGGACATGGTCGGAGGTTGTGCATCCCCTCGACGCCCCGAACGGGGTCGGTCTGTCTCCCGACGGGTCCGTGGTCCATGTGGCTGAGACCCACACATGCCGGCTGCTTTCCTGGACCCTGGCCTCGGCGGGAGTACCGGCGCCGGACAACCCGCCCGGCGGCCGGTTCGTGGCCCGGCCGGCGGGGCGCAAGCTGTTCGACTCCCTGGCGGTGGAGGAGGGGGGCAACATCGCCGTGGCGACAATCGGAACGTCGGGGATCTCGGTGTTCGCGCCCACGGGCGAGGAGGTGGACTTCGTTCCCACCGATGACCCGCTGACCACGAACATCGCGTTCGGAGGCGAGGACATGCGTACCGCCTACATCACCCTGTCGGGGACGGGGCGACTGGCCCGGTGCCGCTGGCCCCGCCCGGGGTTGCGCCCGGAGTTCTGAGCCGGGACCGGCACACCCGGCGTGCCTCTCAGGAACGGTCCGCCAGTTCGACCATCACCCCGTGGGCGGGACGCAGGGTGAGGGAGTGGTCCCGGCCCACCATGTGACCCTCGAGAGGGCGGAACGTCACCAGAGTGAGCATCTCGTTGAGGACGGTCATGGCCTCCATGCGGGCGAAGTGCTCCCCGATGCAGGACCGGGCCCCGCCACCGAAGGGAAAGAACACGAACCGGTGGTGGGAGGCCACCTCAGCGGAGTTCCAGCGTTGGGGCATGAACTCGTCGGGGTGGTCCCAGAAGCGGTCGTCGCGGTGCAGCACCCATGGGGTCAGCAGGACCTGGGCCTCCGGGGGAAGGTCGACACCGCCGAGGGTCACGGGCCGCAGGGCCTCGCGACCCATGGCCCAGGCGGGAGGAAACAGTCGCAGGCTCTCATTGAGGACCGCGGTCAACTGTGGTTGGCGCTCCATGATCTCCGCCGTCGACTGTGGTCGGCGCTCCATGGTCTCCGCCGGTGACGCGCGGTGATCGGCGCCGTTTCCCCTACTCAGTCGAATCAGATCCGCCTCCACGGCGCAGCTGTCGACGATGTCCGGTCGATGCGAGAGGAGGTGAACGGTCCAGCTCAGGGCGTTGGCCGTGGTTTCGTGGCCGGCCAACAGCAGGGTCATCACCTCATCGCGAATCTCGGCGTCGGTGAGGCCCGAGCCGTCTCCGTCCTCGTCGCGGGCCGCCACCAGCATCGAGAGCAGGTCACCGCGGTCGGAAGGGTCGGCTCGACGGTCGGAGATGAGACGGGTCACCAGGCTCTCCAGGGTGGCCAGAGCGGTCTCGGCCCGGGCCTCCTCCTCGGGGTCGGGTTCCACGCCGAGCAACTGCCCCAGGGGGGTCTGGCTGCCGAAGTGGACCAGCAGATCGGTGACCGCCCCACCTATGCCGGCGGAGTCCCCGGTCAGGTCCACGTCGAACAGCGTGCGGCCCACGATGTCGAGCATCAGGGAGCCCATCAGCTCGTGTATGTCGACGGTCTCGCCGCGGGGCCAGGAGGCCACGTGGACCCGGGCCCGGTCGGCCATGGTTCGGGCGTAGCGTTCGAGCCGGGAACGGTGGAAGGCCGGGGCGACCAGTCTCCGGTGACGGGCGTGGATCTCCCCCTCGCTGGTCAGCAGGCCGTCGCCGAGGAGGGCTCGTGTCGTCTGCAGGCCCCGTCCCTTGACGAGATCGTGACCGCGGTCGACGAGGACATCGCGCACGATCCCGGGTTCGTTGACGATGAGGACGTTGACCGGGGTGCCCTCCACGGTGATGTGCACCAGGGGGCCGTGGCGCTCCCTCAGGGCTAACAGTGCCTCTCCGGGATCCGACAGGAGCTGTGGGAGTAGAGCCACGATCTCCTCGGTGTCGGGGCGGGAGGGCCGCGGCGCGGAGGCGGTGGGGGTCTCGGAAGTGGGGGAAGTCGTCATGAACTAACAAGATAAATAAATCTATTGAATTGTCAAATATTCTTTTGTACCATGATGCCATGAGCAGCGAGCCCCACGATCCCCAACGCTCGACGAGTGGCAGCGGCAAGGGCCACCGGACCCGGTCGCGTATTCTGCGAGCCGCCATCAACCGTTTCGGTGAGGCTCCCTACCGCAATGTGTCGGTCAGCCAGATAGCCCGGGACTGCGATCTGACCCCCGCTGCGGTCTACGCCTACTTCGACAGCAAGTCCGATCTGTTCGACAGCGCTCTCCACGAGGACGCCAACAGGTGGACGGCCGCCGCCTTCGCCGCCACCTCCGATCCCGAACGACCGATCACCGAGGCCTTCGGCCACCTCATCGTGGGGCTGCCCGATCACCCTCTCGTCAGTCGGGTACTGAAGTCGGGCACCACCGACCAGCTGCGCAGTCTCCTGGCCAATGAGTCCATAGCGACCCTCACCGACAGCATCGAGGCGGGGGTGAAGGAACGTCAGGCCGCCGGTTTCGCATCGGGCCGGTCGGCCCGGGATCTGGCCGTCGGTACCGAGACGATCGTGTTCTCACTGCTCACGACCATCGTGAGAGTCGGTCTCGAGGGCGACCCCGGCCGGGTGCGCGGGGTCCAGGCGGTGTTCGACGTCGCCTTCGGACCGCCCGGAGCGGTTCCTTCCAACGAGGCCGATGCCTAGCCGACCCGTCTCCGGAGCCTGAGTCGCTTCCCTCCTGTCCGGCGGTCACCCCGTGACCGGCACCAGCGGTGGGCGCTGTCACCTTGGCGCCGCGCGCCCCGATTCGAGACCGAATACCCAATCCCCCCAGAAAAGAGCCCAACATGAGCAACGAACAGACCACATCCTCCGCCGGAGACCACGGCCGTCGGGGCCGACAGCGGCGCCGACTGCTGGGAACGGCCGCGGTGGCCATGGCGGCGGGGCTGGCCCTCTCCGCGTGCAGTAGCGAGGCCGCCGGTGACTCGAGCGCGGCTGCCGACACCGAGGCGACCACGGCAACCACGGTGACCACCGAGGCGCCGACCACCACCACGGCGGCGCCGGTCACGGTTCCGCCGACCACCGTCGCCCCCACGACCGTGCCTCCCACGACCGCGCCCCCCACCACTGTCGCCCCCACGACCGTGCCCCCCACCAGTGCCCCCCCCAGCACCGTGGTGGTGGTCGTCGACACCGAGACCGAGCCCGAGAACGCAGCAGACTTCGCCGAGGTCGCTCTGGAGGCGGCCGAGCTGGCGGCCGACGAGTGGGACGAGGTCGAACAGCTGCTGACCGACCTGGTCGACGAGCAGGCGGCGACCACGGCCGAACTCGAGCAGATCAACGACTCGCTGGACAGCCTCGAGGAAGCGGCGACGGTGGCCCTGGACTACATGTCGGAGTACGGCGACAGCTTCGTGTTGATCGCCGATCAGCTGGAGGGCATCAGCGGCGACCTCGATCAGCTCCTGGTCGAGATCGACGGAGCCCAGGCCAACCTGGACTCGCTGATCGCCCAGGGCAGCGCCACCCAGGACGAGATACAGGCGGCCCTGGCCGGGGTGCAGTCGGACCTGGCCGGTCTCCAGGGCCAGATAGGAGAGACGGCGGCGACCCTCACGGTGCCGCCCCGTCCCTGAGCGGGTTTCGAAACCGGGTCGGGGACGAGCTCGGGGAAGCTCGTCCCCGACGGGGCTGTCGCCTGCCGGGGTGCGATTCAGTCGGCGATGATCGTTATGGCTTCCTCGGGGCAGTTGTCGGCGGCCAGCTGGGCGGCTTCCTCCCGACCCGGGGGAACGGTTCCGTCGCCCTTGTGGGAGGCGTAACCGAGATCGTCGATCTCGACGAGATCGGGTGCCAGGGCGTAGCAGCGGTTGTGCCCCTGGCAGAGCTCGGTGTTGATGATCATCTTCATGTGAATACGACCTCGCATTCTCTTGGTCCTCGGACTTGTCCGCCGGCCCAGGTGACGGAATCGGGATCGGCCAGCCGGAAATCGGGTATCCGCTCCAGCCAGCTCTCCAGGGCGATCTGCATCTCCATGCGGGCCAGGTTCGAACCGGCGCAGCGGTGGATACCGACCCCGAAGGCCACGTGGCGGTTCCGGGCCCGGTCGATGATGACCTTGTCGGCGTCGGGGAACACCTCGGGGTCGCGGTTGGCGGCCGGGAACGACATCAGCACCCGGTCCCCCTGCTTCATCGGGCAGCCGCCGACCTCGGTGTCGGTGGTCACCACCCGGGCCATGGTCACCGGCGAGTACGCCCGCAACAGCTCCTCGACCGCGACGGGTATCAGCTCGGGTTCGGCTACCAGCCGGGCCCGGTCCTCGGGGTGCTGGGCCAGGTGCCACAGGGCGGCGCCGATGGAACTCCAGGTGGTGTCTATCCCGGCGATGAGAATCAGGTTGCAGGTGCCGACCACGTGGGTGTCGGGTACCGGCTCGCCGTCGACCTCGGACTGCAGCAGGCGGGTGATGAGGTCGTCGCGGGGGTTCGCCTTGCGGTCGTTCACCTGGGCCCAGAGGAAGTCCATCAGGATCGCCCGGTACTTCATACGGATCTCGGGGTCGGTGAGGCCCAGCTCCAGGACCCCGCGGACCCACTCGGTGAACTCGTCGGACATCTCGGGGGGAACACCCAGCAGGTGGGCGATCACCCGGGGCGGAATCTGCTGGGCGTACTCGGAGGCGGCGTCGGCCCGCCCCCGGTCGATGAAGCCGTCGATCAGCTCTCCGCAGAGAGCGACGGTGTAGTCGCGGTAGGCCTCGACGGCCCGGGGGGCGAAGGCCGGGAGTATCAGACGCCGGGCCCAGGTGTGCTCAGGGGGATCGGAGGTGATCGGCGGGGCCTTGACCCCGTCGGCCGGTCCGCCCTCGAGGGGGGCGACGGTGATCTCATCGGAGGAGAAGGTGCCGGGGTCGTGGGCTATGGCGTGGATGTCGCTGTAGCGCGTGGGCAACCACGATCCCGACCAGCGGTCGCTGTGTGCGATCGGGCACTCCCCGCGGAGCTGGTCCCAGATGGGAAAGGGGTCGCGGATGTAGCCGGGGTCGAAGATGTCGTAGTCCGTGCACCAGTCCTCGACCGGTTCGGTGTTGGCCATGACCATCCCCTCAATGGTTCGGTGGGCGTCGGGCGGAACGCTCCGGCTCCGGATCGTAGGCCACGCCGCGGTGGTGGCCAAGACAGGAGGCACCCGTCCCTCGCCGGGCCGAAGCCGCACCGGCGTCGGTCACCTGTCGCCCGACAGCAACGAGGGTCGTCGTCGGAGGAACTCGGCGACCGGCACCGGTTCGTCGGACGAGTAACCGCTGGGGATCCACAGTGTCCCCTCCACGGTCGACACGTAGACCCGCCAGCCGTGGAACGCGGTGACCGTCCAGGGGTCGGTGGCCATCACCTTCGCGTAGGAGACCACGGCCGACACGTAGGCGTCGCTGTGGTTGTAGGCGTGCACGGCGGCCTCCATGTCGGTGGGCCCCCCGTGATCGGCGAGGAATCGGGCGGCGGCGGCGATGGCGTCGTGGTCGTCGGTGATGTCTCCGCCGTTCCCGTAGGCCTCCCATGTGGAGGGAAGGAACTGCATCGGCCCCTGGGCCCCCGCCGAGCTGTCACCGACGATGCGGCCCATGCGGGTCTCCACCAGGTTGATGGCGGCCAGGTACTGCCACGGGATGCCGGTGTCGCGCTCGGCCTCCTCGTAGTACCCGACCAGCTCGGCGACCGGGGCCGGGTCGCGAATCGTCCACGCCGGAATCTCGGTCAGGGGCGGCGGGAGCGTGGTCGCACCGGTCCTTCCGGCTTCGATGGTTCTGATGATGCGGTCCCGGGCATCGGGTCGGGCCGAGAGCACCTGGTCGCGCCAGTCGGGGTGGCGCCCCAGCTCCCGCAGCAGTACCTGCTGCTCGTGGCCGGCGGCCAGGGCCGAATCGGGACTGGTGGGTTCGCCGACCAGGAATCCCTCCACCGCGGCCAGACGGTCGGCCAGCTCGGCGGCGTCGCCGGGGACGGGGGGTACGCCCTCGACCAGAACCGGGGTCCATGACCCGGGGTCGGGGGCCGAGGTGCTCGAGGTGCTCGATCGGCTCCCGATGTCCGGAATCGTGGTGGTTCCCGCGGTATCGGCGGTGGAGGGGGCCCCGGAGACCGGCTCGGGCCCCTCGGAGTCGGTGCAGGCGGCCAGGAGCACCGATACGAGCAGAACGACCGCCAGGGTCCCGACGGTCGTTCTGCTCGTTCCTGGAATGGTCACCCGGTGATTGAACCCCGGATCAGAACCGGGATCCAGCCACCTCGGGGATCAGTGCTGGTGGGCCTCGTGGTCGTGATCGTGATCGTGGTCA